>NZ_JAIUMC010000030.1 GCF_022565775.1 Natronospirillum sp. | reverse complement strand
GTCAAGACCTGTCAGCGCACTGGCTGATGCAGATCAAGTGGGAGAGCAGTCGACAGCAGACAGACGACGGTCGACAGTTCTGCAATGCCACCCTCTGTCGACAGTGCACTGTCTTCTGTCGACTATCGGTCAGCAAAGAATCTTCTGCAAAAACGGCGGCAACACCGGGCGCCGCAACCACATCAACAGCCCCAGCAAGGCCAGCATGAAAATCGCGCCCACCGAGGCGATCAGCGGATCATGGATCAGATGCGTCAGGAGCGCCCCCAGCATCAGGAAACTGAGTCCCAGCGCGGCGAGACCGACCAGAGGCTTGATCAGCAGCAACAGTCCAGCGGCCAGCTCAGCGACACCCAAGGTCACGCGGAACCAGTCCGGCAGGCCAAAGCGCTCGAACGCTTCGACCATGCTTTCGGCACCGCTTGCGGTCAGCCAGCCCGACCACACATAGACTGCCGCCAGCAGAACCGTCAGATTCCAGGCAACAATTTCTTTCAATGTATGGGCGCGGCGCTCTGCCGTTGTCATGAGGTCCTCCTGATGCTATGTCGTTCGTTAGCGCAGGTCCGGCAACACAGCGCGAATCGCCGGCATGATGTCACGGCCCAGCTGCATGGAACGCACTTCCGACCAGCCGTAGAGCTCATCGGGCAAGTCGTCATTGTCCTTGAAGGGCATCTCAAGTGTATAGGCCAGGCAGTTGAAATGGTTGCCCACCCAGGTGCAGCCCAGCGTCAGGTTTGCCTGGCCGGGTGCATCCTTCGGGTATCCGTAGCGGGTCTGGTATTCCGGTGTGGCGGCCAGAAACGCGGACTGGAACCGCTGCTGCAGTTGCTGAATGCCCTCATGGAAAGTCGGCACGCCGCTTGTATCGGCCAGAAAATTGTAGGGAATGGCCTCGTCGCCATGAATATCCAGAAACAGGTCGACCCCGGTGGCTTCCATCTTCTGGCGCACCCGATACACCTCCGGGCTCTTCTCGAGGCTGGGATTCTGCCATTCCCGGTTCAGGTTGACCCCGGCCGCATTGGTGCGCAGATGACCGCGCACACTGCCATCCGGGTTCATGTTGGGCACCACATAGAATACAGCGTCGGCCAGCAGCTCACGGGCCGTGGCATCATCGGTATCCAACAGGCGCTCCAGAAAGCCCTCCACGAACCATTCGGCCATGGTTTCACCGGGGTGCTGGCGAGCCGTTATCCAGATGCGGTGTTTTGCATTCTCCTCGTCACCGATGACCAGCAACGACATGTCTCGTCCGTCCAGCGTCGTGCCCAGATCTTCGACTCGGCACAGATGCGATTGCTGGGCTTCCTGCACCAGATCCTGATGCTGCTCGTAGCTGTAGGGCACAAAGTAGGCAAAGTAGATGATGTCGTGCTCGAGCAGGTGAGTGATCACCAGCTCACCGTTTTCAAAAACAGTATCCACGCGAAACCAGGTGTCCCGGTCATAGGACGCGACCGCGCGATAGTTTTCCCAGCCCTTGGGATAGGCCGCGTTGCCGGCGTTCATGATGCGCAAGCGGTGTGTTTCCCCGGGTTGTCCGCAAAGACGAAAATGGAACCACTGGTAGAAATCGGACTGGTGATCCTTGCGGATGTTCAACTGAATATCATTCGGGTCTTCAGCCTTGACGACCTCAATGTTGCCGCTGTCAAACGCGGAAGAAATGCGCATGTTGTTCGCTCCTTATTGAATGTCCCGGCGCCGACTCGATTTTGGCGGTCAAATTCGCTATTGTGCTGGCTTCTCCAAAGGCAGTGATCACAACAGACATCATGACTCAACAGACCGTCCTCACCGGCATCACCACCACCGGCATTCCGCATCTGGGCAACTATGCCGGCGCCATTCGCCCGGCCATTGAATCAAGCCTGCGCAATACCGCCAAGAGCAGCTACTTCTTTATGGCTGACTATCATGCCCTGATCAAGTGTCAGGAGCCAGAGCGCGTGCGTGAAAGTACGTTGGCCATTGCGGCAACCTGGCTTGCCTCCGGCCTGGATACGGACAGAGTGACCTGCTATCGACAGTCGGATATTCCCGAGGTCACCGAGCTGAACTGGATTCTGACCTGTGTGGCGGCCAAGGGCCTGATGAACCGTGCCCATGCCTACAAGGCAGCCGTGCAGGACAATGTGGAGAACGAGGCCGCGGATCCCGACAAGGGCATCAATATGGGGCTGTTCAGCTACCCCATCCTGATGGCGGCCGACATATTGATGTTCAACGCCACCCATGTGCCGGTCGGGCGCGATCAGGTCCAGCACCTGGAGATGACGCGTGACATTGCCCAGCGTTTCAATCACCTGTACGGCGAAACCTTCACGCTGCCCGAGGCGGTGGTGGAGGAAAACAGCATGGTGCTGAAAGGGCTCGACGGGCGCAAGATGTCCAAGAGCTACAACAACACCATTCCACTGTTTGAAGACGAGAAGAAATTCCGCAAGCTGATCAACAAAATTGTCACCAACTCGCTGGAGCCGGGGGAGCCCAAGGACCCGGACACCTGCACCCTGTTCAGTATCTATTCGGCTTTTGCCAGTACCGACGAGATCTCCGCCATGCGCCGGCAGTACGAAGAAGGGATTGGCTGGGGTGAGGCCAAGAAGCAGGTGTTCGAGCACCTGAACGAGCTGCTGAAGGACAAGCGGACGCTCTACAATGAGCTGATCAGTGATCCGGCCGAGATCGACCGGATCCTGAAAAAAGGCGCCGAACGGGCCCGGGAGTATGCCGTGCCGCTGATGGCCGAGGTGCGCAAGAAGGTGGGTATCGGGCCACTGGCGGGCTAAGCCACCTCTGACAAAAGGCGGCTGCGCCGCCGAGCGCAGCTAAAGCAGCGCCTACAACAGTGGCACAACTGTAGGCGCCGGCCTTGGCTGCGCTTGGGTCACTAACATCAGGCCGTCAGCCGCCCGGCCTGAAAATCCTGAATCGCCTGTTCGATCTCTTCCACGGTGTTCATGACGAAGGGCCCATACTGCACTACTGGCTCGTTCAGCGGCTTGCCGGCCACCAGCAGCGCTCCTGAACCGCCTTCTGCCTGGAGCTGAACCTGCTCGCCGGCACTGAGAATACCCACTTCGCCCATGCGCACCGCCTTGTCGCCAATGGTGATATCACCCTTGTAGGCGTAAACGAACCCCGTGTGATTCAGCGGCAGCGGGGTCTCGAAAGACCCTGTCTCTTCCCAGCGAATGTCGAAGAAGCGCGGCTCGGTGGCCACGCCGCTGACCGGGCCGGTCTTGCCATTCAGTTCACCGGCCAGAATGCGCACCAGCCCGGCAGGAAAATCAGTCTCCGGCACCTGATCCGGTGGAATGTCCTGATAGCGCGGGTCGGTCATCTTGTCTTTGGCCGGCAGATTGACCCAAAGCTGAAAGCCCCACAGCATGCCATTTTCCTGCTGCGGCATTTCCTCATGAATGATGCCTCTGCCCGCCGTCATCCACTGTATGGAGCCCGGGCCGAGATAACCTTCACTACCCATGTGGTCGCGATGCCGCACGCTGCCTTCAATCAGGTAGGTCACGGTTTCAAACCCGCGGTGCGGGTGGCTCGGAAAACCGGCGATGTAATCATTCGGGTCGTCCGACTTGAACTCGTCCAGCATCAGAAACGGGTCGACACGCTGCATGTAGGGGCTGCCGATGATGCGCGACAGGCTGACCCCGGCGCCATCTTGGGTGGGCATGCCCTTGGTCAGCCGACTGATGGTTCTTGTGCTCATACGACACCTCCCGGGGTGACAACGTTTGGATGCTGTCAGCTTACGGAGGGGGCGGCCCCTTGCATAACGAAAATAACTGGCAGATGATTTCAAATTGATTGAACAACGGGAGGCGGCTGTGGCGCACAACCCCATCACGGTAGAATTGATTCGCACGCTGGAAGCCATCGAGCAGCATGGCAGTTTTGCGGCAGCAGCCGAGCACCTGCACAAGGTGCCTTCCGCCCTGACCTACACACTGCAGAAAGCGGAAAAGGATCTCGAGATCGAGCTGTTTGATCGCAGCGGCCACCGTGCCGAATGGACCGAAGCGGCCAGCCATATTCTGCAGGAGGGCCGCCGCATCCTGACTGCACTGGAGAATCTGGGCCACAGCGCACAGCGCCTGGCAGAGGGCTGGACCGCTCAGTACAGCGTGGCTCTTGATCACCTGCTGGACTTCCAGCACCTGGTACCCATGCTCAGTCTGGCGCGTCAGGAAATCCCCTGGGTACCGATTCATGTCAAACAGGGCGCCCTGTCGGGCACCTGGGAACTGCTGCTGGACCATCAGGCCGATCTGGTCATTGCACCAGCGCATGCAAGGCCGGACCGGGACGATATCCGCACCCAGCCGCTGGGCAAGATTCGCATGGTGTTGGCCCTGAGTCGGCATCACCCATTGGCAGAGGCAGACCGGCCGCTTACCGAAGAAGAACTGGCACCCTATCCGGTCGTGACCATCAGTGATACCGCGCGCCAGATCCCTGCCCTCTCGGCCGGCCTTCAGTGGCGGCGCCAGCGCTTTCTGGTGCCGGATATGGCGACCAAGATCACCGCGCAAAAGGAGGGGCTGGGAGTGGGCTTGCTGCCCATGCATCGGATACAACAGGAGGTACTGGCCGGTGATCTGGTGATCAAGTCGCTGGCCAGTGACCAAAGGGAGCCGGATATAACCATCGTGGCGGGCTGGCGGCAGGGTGACAGCGACAAGACCCATGACTGGATCATGGAGCATCTGGATCTGCTGGCCGTCAACTGAGCCACCCTGAGCGCGGCCAAGGCCAGCGCCTAAAGCGAAGCCTCAACTGTAGGCGCTGCTTCAGCTGCGCTCAATGACGGCAGGCCCTCCAAAGCGCGGCCAAGGCCGGCGCCTACAGGGTGTTCAGCCTCCATTGTGGGCGCTGGCTTGCCTGCGCTCGGCGGCGCAGCCGCCCTGACCGAGCCTTACACCAACCCGCTGGCCCGGAGAACAAACAACCCTATGGTGGTGGTGAACAGGGAAAACAGTGTAGTGATGACGATGATCTCCGCTGCCAGATTGCCCCATTGCGTCATCGCCTTGGCCATTACGAAGCTCGCCGCCGCAGTCGGGGCGGCCATCATCAGAAACAGGATACCCAGAGTCTCGCCACGGAACCCCAGCAGCAGGCCACCCACAACCGCCATTGAGGGCAGCAGAACGAGTTTGAACAGGCTGGCCATCAGTACCAGGCGACGATTGCCACGCAGACTGCGCCAGCGCAGGCTGGCACCGACACACAGCAGCGCGATGGGCAAGGTGAGATCGGCCAGGCCCTGCAGTGTGTTATCGGCGATATCCGGCAGGGGTAATTCCAGTAACGACCAGGTAATACCGGCCATCACACCGATCATCAACGGGTTTCTGATAATCTGAACAACCAGCCTGCGCAGCGACAGGTCGCCCCCCTGCCCCAGTTGCAATACCACCACCGAGGCCACATTGTAGAGCAGCGTCAGCATGGCCAGATACAGAGACGCCAAAGGAATGGCCGAGGCACCGAAGGCGTTGACCACCATGGCCAGACCCACGATACCCATGTTGCCCCGAAAGGCCCCCTGAATGAACACACCACGGCTGGTTATATCCTGGCTCAGCCATGGCGTCAGCCACCAGAGCAGAAGAATACTACCCAAGGTGAATAGCACCGCGAAGCCAATCAGATCGCCCTGCCAGACCTGGGTCAGGGGTGCCTGGGCAATATTGAGAAACAGCAGCGTCGGAAGACACCAGGTGAAAACAAGGTAGTTGCCATCGGCGATGAAGCCATCGCTCAGGCGACCGCTGCGCTTGAATGCCAGCCCTGCGCCAAGCCAGATCAAAATCGGCAGCGTTGTCGACAGTGAGAAGAGCAGATTATCGACAATAGTCACAAACAGGCCTGTTATGTCAAAGTGACGCTATTATACACGTCAGAGAGCAACAGTTCAGAAACCGCCTCTACAGCAGGAATTCTATTGGCAGAAAGGTATAGAGCCCGGTACGCACGCGCCGCCACCAAGTGCTGTCCGGGTCATAGTGTGCAATGGCCCGGGCCTCCGCGCCAGGCCCCTCAACATCTGGCATTTCCACCCATTCCTTGTCTCCGTTTTCTTCCAGCCTGACTTTCCATGCCAGTCGGTTCTTCATGGGCTCCATCCAGTCCAGTATTTCCGTGGCCAGTTCCGGGCTGTCGATCATCAGCCCTATTTCCGTATTGTGCTGGAATGATCTCGGGTCCATGTTCACCGAACCGATGAACACACGCTCACGGTCGAAGACCCAAACCTTGGCATGCAGTGTCACCTGCTCGGTCACCACACTCTGCCACGGCGTATCATTGACCGTTTCATAGGCCGACCATGGCGTGGGCTGGACCTCCCAAAGCCGGACGCCCTTCTCCAGCAGGTCGCGGCGATAGGGCGCATAGCCACTGTGCACGATGGGCATGTTGTTGGCGGCCAGAGAGTTGGTCAGCAAGTCTATCTCTATCCCTGCATCCACCAGTTCTGTCAGCAGGTCCACACCAAAATCCCCCGGCACGAAATAGGGTGTCACAAAAAGCACTTCACGTTCCGGCATGGACTGTTCGGAGAGCAGGCGTGGCATCAAGTGACCTGACGTATCGCCAGCGGCACGCAGTATCTTGCCGGGGTCATCCACATAGAGCACTACCGGCGCCCAGATGGGAGTGATGTCCTCCCAGGTCCACGCGCTCGGCTCATCAGGCAGCAGCTCCGAAAATTCAGCCTGCAGGGTGTCCATAGATGAACGCATTCGACCTTGGCTGACGCTTTCGGCATCCACCGCGAGCACGTGATTCCAGTACAGATCAAAGGCTCCGGAGACTTCAGGGGTAATAGGGCCCAGTGTCAGGATATCCAGATCCAGAAAGATGCGCTCTGCAGAGGCTTCATAATAGGCATCGCCGGTGTTTCGCCCGCCGAGAATGGCCACCTGATTGTCGACCACAAATGTCTTGTTGTGCATGCGCCGGTGCACACGGGAAAAATGCGTGACATAGTTCACGCGCCACAAGGGGCGCAGAGGAAAGGGATTGAATATACGAATCTCTATATTGGGATGGGTCGCCAACTGGGCCATCCAGGCCGACGCAAAATCGTTGCCCCAGTCATCCACCAGCAAACGCACGGCAACACCGCGCTCGGCGGCCTCCATCAGATGTGCCAGAACCAGCCAGGTGCTGGGTTGGTCCAGAAGCTCAAAGGTCTGCAAATCCAGCGAGTATTCTGCCTCTCGAGTCAGGGCGAGGCGGGCATCAAGTGCCTCGCGGCCATCCTTGAGCAGCACGAACCCGCTTTCTTGCGGCGCTGACCCCTCATCTGCCAGCCCCTGCATCCGCTCTGAGCCATAGGCATCAGCCAGTTGCCGGGCAAGCGCGGACTCGCCCGTGTCCTCCGGAGACATGACGACCTCACGGCTACCGGGTTCGGGCAGCGTGGCACACCCGGCCAATACCGCGCCAAGGATGATGGCAAACAGAACCCTGACCCTGATTTTGTGTCGACGGCAAGAGCAATGTCCATGTCGCTGCAGGTGATGCCTCTTCCATGTCATGCGATAGGCTCGGTTGTCCGGATAAAGTCCGGCATTCTACTTTGCAAGATAGCGTTATTGAAGGGCTGACTAAACAGACAGCATTGGAAAATCTGTTCTTAATCACTCGTGTATCAGGCACTGCGCGCCTTGCCGGGTCGACTCCCACCCAACAGCCAGGCAGAAATTATCCCGGCAAGACCGGCTGCCATGGCCAGGAAGCCCTCCGGGTCGGCCGACAGGGGTTGCCAGAGACTGGCAATGGAGCCCAATACCAGGCCGATGATCACACAATAAGTCAGGCTGTGAAAACGCCTGAGCAGCCAGTGAATCGCTCTGGCGATCAAGGCAATACCGATCAGGTTGCCCAGAACAAACACCCCAACCAATGTCCAGTTCGGAGTACTGAAAGCGGTCTGCATGGTGGTATAGAGCCCCAGCAGCAAGAGAATGAAACTACCACTCAAACCCGGAATCACCAGGGCAAAGCTCGACACCACCGCTGCCAGCAGAATGATCAGCAGTGTTCTTGTGCTGGTGTCGGTCAAGGGCATGGTGGCTGAGGGAGAATCAGCCAACCCCATAAGCAGGACGCTCATGGCGCCAACAACAAACAGCCCGGCACTCAGCACCGGCCTGCGCCTGACCACTGAGCGGTCTATGTGGCGAACCAGATGTGGCAGGCTGCCGACGATCAGGCCGACAAAAAACAGATTGGTCTGCAGCGGATAGTTCGCGAGGAGAAAACCGATGATACGGGCAAAGCCGATGGTGCCGATCACCACGCCGACAACAACGGGCAGCAGAAACAGCAGATTGCGTCGCCAGCCCCCTTCGCTGGAAAAGAAGGCACCAAAGGCTTCCATCAGCTCGTCATAGAGGCCCAGCAGCACGGCAATGGTGCCGCCGCTGACGCCGGGCACCATATTGGCTATTCCGACAACAACACCTTTCAGGCCCACAATCGGCGACAGCATGGGCTTTCTCTGTGCCATCGAATATACCCCGAACCCACCAGATACCTGCGTTCAGTTTAGTGACCCGGCCGACCGCTGTCAGCCTTTCGGCCCTGCCAGACACAGGATTACAAAGGTGTCAGGCACAAAAAAGCCGGCACAAGGCCGGCTTTCTCAAGGGGTATCTAACTTGAAGTCAGATTAGAAGCTGTACTGAGCGAACAGTTCCAGCGTCTGAGCATCACCACTTTCGCCAACATCGGCGAAGCCAGCGCTTTCGAAGCTGGTGTTGGTGAACTTGGAGCCGTACTTGATACCGGAATCGGTAGTGTAGTCACCACCCACTTCCAGCTTGAAGTATTCGTTGACCGGAGTGGTGGCTTCACCGCCCAGACCCAGTTCAACGCCGGCGAACGCGCCCCAGGGGCCTTCCGCGTAGCTGACTTCGGCATCCAGGATGCCTTCACCAATCTCTTCAACCCAAGCCTGGTAGTTAGCTTCGAAAGTGATCGGAGCAAATGCGGCTACGAGACCGAAACCAACAAAGTCGCTTTCGTCAATAATCTCGTCACCAAGATCAACGTCAACGTACTGGGCATAAACTGAAATGTCGTCAGTCGCCTGCACGTCAACTTTCAGACCCAGAGCAGACTGCTCGCTGGCAGACTCAGTGTTGAATACTGCGGTCAGAGTCAGCAGGTCGATCGGAGACACTTCAGCGGCGACACCGAAGAAGGTTTCACCGTCTTCCATGCCGTCAGCGCCAACAGCTTCGCGGTACTGGAAGTCAGCCCAAACAGTGGCTACGTCCAGATCCTGAGTGATGCCGGCACCGAAACCGAATACGCCAGCGTCAGTACCTTCACCCTGAACCTGCAGACCGAACTCGTCGACTGAGTAACGGAAAGCACCGTCAACACCGTAGGAGAGGTCCAGTTCTTCGGCACCCAGTGCGTCGAAGATCGCGTAATCAGTCAGACCTTCCATCAGGCCGGCTGTGTTGACCACAGAACCTACCTGACCGAAAGAAATCGGACCTTCTTCAACCATCAGGTTATCGATGTGTACCCGACCATTCGGGCCGTCATTACCGGCACCGTTTTGGTTGTTTTCGTCTACCAGGCCTACAATCAGGTCACCGCTGAACGGACCGTTAGAGACAGACCAAGTGGCTTCCAGGTTGAACCAGTCATCGTTGTCACTGGCATAACCGGGCATGCCGTTAATGCGAGTATCGTTTTCCAGATCGAACATGGTGTTAACTTTAACAGAACCTGTAAAGTCAACTTCAGTTGTTGTTTCAGCAGCGGCCTGACCGGCAATGGCCAGGGCCAGTGCAGATACAGCAAAACCAGAAGCAAGTTTGATGGATTTCATTCAAGATTCCCCTTTTTTTTTCATGAACCTGATCCGATAGAACCAGACTCCTTAGGTTGGCGGTTGCAGCAACCACCGATTCTTATCGTTATTCAGTTTGCAGCAGCCATATTACACGGCCATTACAAAATTGAAACCCCTGACCGCAACCTTGCGAAAAGCGCTGTTCCTTTGTCAATAGCACGTCAGGTGCCTGAACGTGGTGTTATCTCACCAGAGAATTTTTGCATGGTCAACGGTTTTTCTGCCGAAATCCGCATTTAATGGGGGTTTTCACCGTGTTTATTGATGATTTTTCAAGCAGACAGGGCCCAGGGAGGCATCAGGCTGCGGTTGCGGCCTGTTTTACGGAGGGTGCAAAAGGGTTTACACAGTGTAATCAGTCGACGTAAATCCACCTTTCAAGTAATTTCTCATAGTCCGAGGACATTCCGCATCGTGTAAAGGCCAGCGGACTGATTGCCCAGCCATCGAGCCGCCCGCAAGGCACCACGGGCGAACGTCAGGCGACTGCTGGCCTTGTGTCCGATTTCAATGCGCTCGCCGTCAGCGGCAAATATGACATTGTGGTCACCCACTACATCACCACCGCGCAGGGTCGCGAAGCCGATGGTATTGCGGTCGCGAGGGCCTTCGGCGCCTTCGCGGCCATAGATCGCGCACTCTTCCAGATTGCGGCCCAGTCCGCGTGCGGCGGCCTCTCCCAGCGCCAGCGCCGTGCCGGAAGGCGCGTCGACCTTGTGCCGGTGATGCATCTCGACGATTTCCACATCATAGTCGTCGCCCAGTATGGCAGCCGCTTTCTCTATCAACTGCGTGAGTACCGTGACCCCGACAGACATGTTGGGGGCGAAGACCAGCGGTATGTGCTGGCCAGCCTCTGCTATGGCTGACTTCTGGTCAGCAGACAGTCCGGTGGTGCCAATCACCAGACTGAAGCCCTTCTGGCGGCACAGCGTCAGATGGCTTTCCAGTGCGCTGGGCAGGGTAAAATCGATCACTACATCCGCCTGCTCGACCTTGGCCAGGCTGTCGACCACAGGCACATCGACCTGCCCCAGCCCGCACAAGGCACCAATATCCTGGCCCAGCAGAGCACTGTCGGGCCGGTCGGTGGCGCCGGTCAACGTCAGATCGTCTGCTTCGTGCACCAGTTGGACGAGTGTGCGGCCCATGCGGCCGGTGGCGCCGGTGATGGCAATGCGGGTCATGGTGGGTACCTGTCGCAAGTTGAAAGTTGTAGGTCGGGTAAATAGTAGACGGAAGACAGTCGACGGTCGACAGTTGGCGCGGCCCTGAGCGCGGCCAAGGCCTGCGCCTACAAATGCGGCACTTTATCCTGTAGGCGCTGCTTTAGCTGCGCTCGGCGGCGTAGCCGCCTTGAAAGGGCCTGACGGCACTAGCGCGGCCAAGGCCTGCGCCTACAACCGAGGCACCGGCTGCGTTTTCTGTCTACTGTCGACCGTCCTCTGTCGACTGACCCGTTACATATCCTCGAAAAACTTCTTCACGCCGTCAAACCAGGAGGTTTTGCGCGGCGAGTGGCTGCTGTTCTTGCGATCCAGCGTAGCCTGGAACTCGCGCAGCAACTCTTTCTGTTTCTCGCTCAGCTTGACCGGGGTTTCCACCACCACCCGGCACATCAGATCCCCTTTGGGGCCGCCACGCACGGGGGTAACGCCCTTGCTGCGCAGGCGGAACAGCTTGCCGCTCTGAGTTTCAGCGGGAATCTTGAGCTTCACTCTGCCATCAAGCGTTGGTACTTCCAGCTCGCCGCCGAGCGCCGCATCCACAAAGGAGATGGGCACTTCGCAATAAAGGTTGCTGCCGTCGCGCTGGAACAGGGAGTGCTCCTTGACGATCACCTGCACATACAGGTCACCTGCCGGGCCGCCTTTGCTGCCGGCCTCCCCTTCACCGCTGAGCCGGATGCGGTCACCGGTATCGACGCCGGCCGGAATCTTCACATTCAGCGTCCGGGTCTCTTCTTTCACGCCGCGACCACGGCAATCAGTACAGGGGTCTTCGATTACCTGCCCTGAACCACCGCAGGCATGGCAGGTCTGCTGTACGGCAAAAAAGCCCTGCTGCATGCGCACCGTACCCGTGCCCTGGCACACGCCACAGGTCTTGGGCTTGGTGCCCGGTTTGGCGCCACTGCCGTCACAGGTGCCACAGGAAACCAGCGTCGGTACACGAATCGTCTTTTCGATGCCGCGCACCGCTTCTTCAAGCGTCAGTTCCAGGTTGTAGCGCAGGTCTGAACCCCGGCGCGCGGAGCTGCGCCGGCCACCACCACCGCCGGAGGCGCCAAAGATGTCGCCGAACACGTCGCCGAAGATATCGCTGAAGCTGCTGTGCCCGGCACCGCCAAAGCCGCCGGCCTGGCCATCGACGCCGGCGTGTCCAAACTGATCATAAGCCTGCCGCTTTTCGGCATCCGCCAGCACCTCGTAAGCCTCACTGGCCTCCTTGAACTTGGCCTCGCCTTCAGGGTCACCCTGATTGCGGTCCGGGTGGTATTTCATCGCCAGCCGCCGATAGGCTTTCTTTATGTCTTTCTCGTCGGCTGAACGATCCACGCCCAGAATTTCGTAGTAATCTCGTTTGGACATAGTTGCTGTGACTTCTGTAACGGTTGTCTGGATACATAGTCGAAAGTCGAAAGCCGAAAGAGGCACCGGGCCACTTCCCACTTTCGACTTTTGACTCTACTGCCTCAATGTAAGCTCGCAGCCCTCAAAGCGCGGCCAAGGCCGGCGCCTACAGGTCACGGGCTCGATAGCCCAAGCGCGGCCAAGGCCGACGCCTACAAATGAGGTACATTTCCTGTAGGCGCTGCTTTAGCTGCGCTCGGCGGCGCCAGCCGCCCTATACAAGGAGCCAATGGCTCCAAAGCGCGGCCAAGGCCGGCGCCTACAGGTCATGAGGCTCGTGTTCTACTTACGATCTTCGTCCTTCACTTCTTCGAACTCGGCATCGACGGCATCATCGCCGCCTTCTGCCGCCTGTTCAGCTTCCGCTTCGGCCGCACCGGCACTGGCGCTGGCCTGCTCTGAGTAGAGCTTCTGCGCCAGAGAGGCCGAGGCTTCGGTCAGGGCGTTGGTTTTCGCCTCGATGTCCGCCTTGTCGCCTTCTTTCAGAGCAGCCTCAAGATCTTCGATGGCTTTTTCGATGGCCTGCTTTTCTTCATCGCTCGCCTTGTCACCGGCTTCTTCCAGTGTCTTGCGGGTGGCGTGAATCATGCCATCTGCCGTGTTGCGCGCCTGCACCAGTTCTTCGAACTTCCGGTCTTCTTCGGCGTGCGCTTCAGCGTCCTTTTCCATCTGCTGGATTTCTTCATCGCTCAGGCCGGAAGAGGCCTTGATCACGATCGACTGCTCCTTGCCGGTGCCCTTGTCTTTTGCGGACACGTTCAGGATGCCGTTGGCATCGATATCGAATGCCACCTCGATCTGTGGCACACCCCGCGGTGCCGGCGGAATGTCGGCCAGGTCGAAACGACCCAGTGACTTGTTCTGTGCCGCCTGCTTGCGCTCACCCTGCACCACATGGATGGTGACAGCGGTCTGGTTGTCATCAGCGGTCGAGAACACCTGTGTCTTCTTGGTAGGAATTGTGGTGTTCTTCTCGATCAGTGAAGTCATCACGCCGCCCATGGTTTCGATACCCAGCGTCAGCGGCGTCACGTCGAGCAGCAGGACGTCCTTCACGTCGCCAGACAAGACCGCACCCTGAAGAGCAGCGCCCATGGCGACCGCTTCGTCCGGATTAACGTCCTTGCGCGGCTCCTTGCCGAAGAACTCTTTCACCTTGCTCTGCACCAGCGGCATGCGGGTCTGGCCGCCCACGAGAATCACTTCATGGATGTCGTCAAAGTCGACATCAGCGTCCTTGATGGCAGTGCGGCAGGGCTCGATGGAGCGCTCGACCAGATCTTCCACCAGCGATTCCAGCTTGGCTCGGGTCACCTTGACGTTCAGGTGCTTGGGACCATTCTGGTCGGCCGTGATGTAGGGCAGATTGACGTCGGTCTGCTGCGCAGAGGACAACTCTACCTTGGCTTTTTCAGCGGCCTCTTTCAGGCGCTGCATGGCCAGGGAATCGCCCTTCAGGTCGATACCGCTGTCTTTCTTGAACTGTTCGGCCAGGTAATTGATCAGGCGCAGGTCGAAGTCTTCGCCGCCGAGGAAGGTGTCACCATTGGTGGACAGCACTTCCACCTGGGTTTCGCCGTCGACATCGGCAATCTCGATGATGGAGATGTCGAAGGTACCCCCGCCCAGGTCATAGACCGCCACGGTGCGGTCGCCGGCCTTCTTGTCCAGCCCATAGGCCAGCGCAGCCGCCGTCGGCTCGTTGATGATCCGTTTGACTTCAAGGCCGGCAATGCGGCCGGCGTCCTTGGTGGCCTGACGCTGGCTGTCATTGAAGTAGGCCGGTACGGTAATGACGGCCTCGGTGACTTTTTCACCCAGGTAGTCTTCCGCCGACTTCTTCATCTTTTTCAGTACTTCGGCAGAAATCTGGGGCGGCGCCTTCTTGTCGCCTTTTACCTCGACCCAGGCATCGCCATTGTCGGCCTCGACAATCTTGTAGGGCACCATTTCAATGTCTTTCTGCACGACGTCATCAGCAAAGCGACGACCGATCAGGCGCTTGACCGCATAAATGGTGTTGTGCGGATTGGTCACCGCCTGGCGCTTGGCCGGCTGTCCGACCAGCACTTCATTGTCGTCCGTGTAGGCGACGATAGAAGGCGTGGTACGGTCGCCTTCTGCATTTTCCAGAACCCGGGTCTTGTCTCCGTCCAGGATGGCGAGACAGGAATTGGTCGTCCCCAGGTCGATACCGATAATCTTACCCATGCTATGCACTCCTCAGTATTCGGTTGCCTTTAGCCGGTATATGGGTGCCGGCGGCGTGATTTCAAGTTACTGACAAAAACTGCTGCTGATCTGAATCAGGCTGTCTCGTCGATATTCGGTTTAGCCTCGGAGCCCCCTTTGGACACCATGACCATGGCCGGGCGGATAACCCGACCCTTGAGCCGGTACCCTTTCTGGATCACCGCAATGACCGTGTTGGCCGGCACTTCTTCATTCTCGACCATTGACATGGCCTGGTGCTCCTGGGGGTCGAACGTCTGACCCTCAGGGCTGATCGGTGTCACATCGATCTTGTTCAGGGTGTCGGAGAATGACTTGTCCGTAAGCTCCACACCTTCCATGATGGCGCGCACGGCGCTGTCTTCCTTATTGGCGCCCGCTTCCAGGGCGCGCTCCAGATTGTCCTTCACCGGCATCAGCTCCTTGATCAGCTTGTCCTGACCATATTTGTGCGCTGCCTCTATGTCCTTTTCCGCGCGCCGGCGAATATTCTGTGCCTCAGCCTCGGAGCGCAGTAGCGCCTCTTTCAGCTTTTCGATTTCCTGCTGACTGGCCTGCAACTGTTCGACCAGATCTTCCAGGCTGACCTCTTCACTGGAAGCCGTGCTGTCTACTTCGGCCGCGTCAGACCCGTCTTCCGCGGAGCCGGCTTCATCAGGTGCCTCAGCAGTGTCCTGAGACTGCTTCTGCTCTTCCTGCAAAGCTTCTGCCGCCTGTTCTTCGGTCTGTTTGGACTCATCAGCCGCCATGTCTGAAATCTCCTCGGTACTCTGATAGCCGGCCGCCAGCCTCTCTGGTTCGCGCTGGCAGGCCGCATGATTACGGTTTCGTCTCAATGTGGGGGGCGTCAGCGCAAGTTCAACCCCCTGATCAAACATTGATGTCTTGCACTGTATACTGTATTTAATTACAGTGCTGTACATAATGACACCAGGAGCCCGTCTATGCTCTGCTACCTGAACATTCGCAATTTCATTATTGCCCGCTCCATTGAACTGGATGTCCAGAAGGGTCTGACCGTGCTCTCGGGAGAGACTGGCGCCGGCAAATCAATCATTCTTGATGCCCTGATGTTGCTCGCCGGCGGGCGAGCGGATTCCAGCCAGGTGCGCCACGGTGAAGACAAGGCCGATCTCAGTGCGACTTTTCTAATCCAGCCCGACTCGCCGGCCGGCCAGTGGCTGCACGAGCAGGAGCTGTGGCAGGAAGGCGAGTGTGTGGTGCGGCGGGTACTGACCGCCGACGGGCGCTCCAGAGCCTTCATCAACGCCACATCAGTGCCGGTGGCTCGGCTACGCGAGTTCGGTGATCTGGTGCTGCGCATCCATGCGCAACATGAACACCAGCGGCTTATGAAGCCGGACCAGCATCTGTTCATTCTTGATGCCTATGCACGCCCCACCGAGAAGCTCGATCAGGTGCGCGAGTATTATCGGGAATGGCGCTCTGTGCGCCAGCAGCATTCAGCGCTGCTGAACCGCCTGCAGCAGGATTCGGCCGAACAGAAGCTGATGGCCTACCAACTGGAAGAGCTGAACGATCTGAACCTGCAACCCGGAGAATTGTCCGAACTGGAGCAGGAACAGAAATCACTGAGTCATGCCGAGACACTGCTCGGCGCCGCCAGCGAAGTCAGCCAGTTGCTCAGTGCAGAAGCCGGTGACACCGACCTGCTGGGCCTGTTGCGTCACGCCACCCAGATTCTGGAGCCACAAGCCGAACTCAACAGCACCCTGAGCAATGCGCTAACCCTGCTGCAAAATGCCCAGGTGCAACTGGACGAGGCCCAAGCCGACCTCACTCATTTTGCCGCCGATTTCGAGTGGGACCCGGAACGACTTGCCGTGGTGGAAAAGCGCCTCAGCCAGGTTTACGAGATCGCACGCAAACATCACTGTGCACCAGAAGCACTGACCGAGTTGCATGAGAACCTCACAGCCCAACTGGGCGACCTTGATGCTGATGAATCAACGGTAGAGGCTCTGGCCCAGAAGGAAATCGAGCTGGCTCAGGCCTACCAGAAGGCAGCCGAAACCCTGTCCCGGCAGCGCAGCGAAGCCGGGGCTCAACTGGCCGAAGCGCTGGCCCAGCAACTGCATAAACTCAACATGCCTCATGCGCAAGTGGTCTGCCGAGTCACACCACAGCCCGAGAAGGCCGGTCCGCTCGGCATAGATGATGTAGAACTGTGCCTGTCGGCCAACCCGGGGCAACCCGTGCAACCCCTGCACAAGGCTGCCTCCGGGGGCGAACTGTCACGCATCGCGCTGGCGGTTCAGGTGGTGGCACAGCAGACCCGCCAGGCGCCGACGCTGTTCTTTGATGAAGTGGATGTGGGTATCAGTGGTGCAACCGCCGAAGAAGTCGGTCGCCTGATACGACAGCTCAGTGATCAGAGCCAGATTCTCTGTATCACGCACCTGCCGCAAGTGGCCTCATTTGGCCATCAGCACTGGCTGGTGGAAAAGCGGGTCGAGGATCAGGACACCCTGTCCGAGGTACGCACTCTGGATACTGAACTGCGCACTCAGGAAGTGGCTCGGCTGATTTCTGGCACTCGGGTCACGGAGACTACGCTGGCGCATGCCAGAGACCTGCTGGCAGCGCCGATGATGCACTGATGATAAGTCGACAGATGACGGTCGACAGTTGACAGAAAAAAGCGTTGCAGCTCAGAGCAATTCAGGAAGATGAACAGCCATTTGGCTGCTGTCTGCCAACTATTTGGCCTTGGGCCTGACGTACAAGACCAGGCTGTGATCGACGAGCTCGTAACCGTGTTCTTCGGCAATCTGTTTCTGACGCTTTTCGATCACCTCGTCCATAAACTCGATCACCGAGCCGTCTTCGACTGACACCATGTGGTCGTGGTGCTCGCCATCGTCCAGTTCGAACAGGGCATGGCCACCATCAAAGTTGTGGCGCACGACCAAACCAGCGGCTTCGAATTGGGTCAATACCCGATAGACGGTCGCCAGACCGATTTCCTCGCCAGCCTCGATCAACTGACGATAGACATCCTCGGCGCTCATGTGACGGGGGTCCGCATTCTCAAGCATTTCAAGAATCTTGAGCCTGGGCAGTGTCACTTTAAGGCCCGCTTTCTTCAGTTCGGCGTTGCTCACCCGACAGTTCCTCTGTTGTTGTGCGTCTATTGAACCAATTACTGGCGTTTTTCCGCTTTGGCTGCTCGGTTGGCTCTGGCCTCTTTGGGATCAATCAGCAAAGGGCGATACACCTCCACGCGCTGTCCCTCTTCAACCGCAACCTGTTCCGGCCGGGCCACTTTCTTGCCAAAAATGCCCAGCGGTGCCTGCTGCACGTCAATCTCCGGAAATTCTTCACCAATCCGGCTCTGAAGCACTGCCTCACGCAGTGTCGTACCCGCCTTAACAGTCACTACCATAATGCGCTGCTTTTGGGGGGTGGCACAAGCCACTTCTATGTGCACTTCTTGCTCATCTGTCATGCCGGTCAACCATAAACCGAGCGCGCGCGCTGGTAAAAGCGGTCAACCAGTTTATCCGCCATTTTACCGATCACCGGTTCCAGAATCATCCGCAGTCCGAAGCCCTTTACTTCAAACTCCAGCTCGAAACATATTTCACTGCCGTCTGCATCACCGTTGAAATGCCACTCACCGTGCAGATGCTTGAAGGGCCCACGCACCAGTTCCATGCTCATCCAGCCCGGTGGACGCAGTCGATTGCGCGTGGCAAAGGTCTCTGTGACGGGCCCCTTGTGCACTTCCAGTTCAGCGGCAATGCTCTGTTCCGACCGGTCAAGAATGCGGACCGACCTGATCTCCGGAAGGAACTCCGGATACGACTCGATGTCATGCACCAGCGCGTACATCTGCTCGGGCGAATAGGGCACGCTGGCACGCCGCTCAATTCTCATGATGACTCCCAATCCCAGTGGCGGTAACGGTAGCCGGCCCAACCCAGGGTCACCACCAGAGCCAACAGCAGCAACTGAGTTGCCGCCGGTATGGCCCAGGCGAATTGAACCTGAATGACCAGCACCGCCAGAAGGGCGAGCGTTGTACCAAATCTGAGATGGAAGTGCCACCATGTAAACCGCCGCTCGGCCACTGGCCGGACTTCTTCGACCAACTGATGCGCCGGCATGACCCACCCGGCATAAATGACAGTCAGCAGACAGACCGCCGGCAGCATCAAATTGGCCGGTATGTTGGCGAACCAGTCGAGTATGGTGGCGCCATAGAACCGGATCTCGCGCCAGACGTTGAAGGAGAGCAACACTGCGACGCCCAGCCCCCAGACGACTGCAACTGCAATGACAGCTGCCCGGTAGCGGGAGATTTGGTAGCGTTCATGCAGCCACATGACGGCATGCTTGACCAGAAACATACCGGTAGACACACCACTTAGCAGTACCACCAGATAGAGAAGAGTCAGCCATCCGGTGCTCGCTTGCGAAACGGTCTGCATCATGGCCAGCGGGACGTTCACAAACACGAATGCCAATGCATCACTGCTTTCGATACTGCCAACAACACCCAGAACCACAGCGGCGAACATCATGCCCCACAGCAAGTCGACCAGTACCACCCATAACGCAGTACCGCCCAGCGAGAACCGTTCATCCATGTGGGCGCCCAAAACCAGGCTGATGCCCAGGCCGAGCCCGAGACTGTAGAAAGACAGGGTGGCAGCGCGCACCCAGATGTCCGGATCAGCCAGAGACGCCTCTCCATCAAACAGTCGATTGACTCCCGAACTCCAAAGCCCCTGACCCATAACCCAGAGGGCCAATGCGGCCACAGCAAAAAGCAGCACCGCCCCCATGATTGCAACCGGCAGCTGCACCCCCCAGTGTGAGGGCAGAGCAAGACCCACCAGGATCAGCAAACAAACCAGAGAATGCAGCAGAATCATGCGCCGGTTGTCTGCCAGCAATTCGGTCATGGCAAAGCGCAGACCGATTTCGGTATCCGGCAATGTGCCGCTGGCTGAGCGCCAGGCGTAGTCGAGCGCCCAGCTCGAAAAGGCCAGGTAATAGGCCGCCACGATCATGCCCGTGATCACCACCACCACACCGAGGTAGCGCCAGCGCTGCGACACAAACGCCTCAGCGGCGATGTGCGCCAGACTGTGGGGCGCACTGTGCCGACCACGGCGGCCGATCAACAGCTCGGTCATGATGACAGGCACCGCTAGCGCGACATGGGCAATCAGATAGGCAACCAGAAAGGCGCCGCCCCCAGAAGAGATGGCCATGGGGAAGCTGAACACATTGCTCAGGCTGATCACTGCACCGCTTAAGGCAAGAGCGAAAAGCCAGCGGTGTCGCCAGAAATTGTGCTGGACCAGTGTAGCCATAGGAAACCCGTAGCAATATAAAGCGCAGGCACTATAATGGCGCGCTATGTCAAAAAACAAGACACCAGAAAACACCATAGCGCAAAACAAGAAGGCGCTGCACGACTATCATATTATAGAAACCTTCGAGGCGGGTATTGCCCTGTCTGGCTGGGAGGTCAAGTCGCTGCGGGCCGGCAAGTGCCAGTTGCGCGATTCCTATGTGCTGTTCAAGGATAATGAAGCCTGGCTTCTTGGTGCCTTGATCACCCCGCTGCTATCAGCCTCATCCCATGTTGTGGCCGATGACGTGGCACGGCGAAAACTGCTGATGAAGCGCCGCGAAATTGACCGGCTCGCGAGCCAGGCCGAGCAAACTGGCTATACCGCAATCGCCCTGTCCATGTACTGGAAGCAGCACCTGGTCAAGGTCAAGATCGCTCTGGTGCGCGGCAAGCAGACCCATGACAAGCGTGAAAGCATCAAGCGCCGCGACTGGGATCGGCAGAAGCAGCGGATCATGAAGCAGCATAATCGTTAATCAGTGGACAGAAGACAGTCAACAGTGCACAGAGAAAGCAAAGGACTGTGTTCGGGCCTTGCTTTCTGCACCAGTGGCCGCATAATACAAGATGAGTTTTGGGGACGTTCCGGATTCGACGCGGATTACGAAGCTCAAGGTGCATGTCGTGATGACGACCAATCACGTAAATCCAAAGTCGTAAAAAGATAATCGCAAACGACGATACTTTTGGCGGCGAAGTCCGCCTGGCAGCTTAATAATATAGCAGCCACTCGGAATTAGTTGAGCCTGAGCGGCTTTTTCCGAGTCAAATATCAGGATCGCAGTGAAGGTTGTCTGGGCCGGACCTGTTAAACAATCATTCCAGGCCAGCCAGCACATCAGCCTGCCCTTCGGCGGTTGTGCGGTTAAATAAATGAAGGTGCTAAGCATGTAGTACCGAGAGTAGAGGATTTGCGGACGCGGGTTCGACTCCCGCCGTCTCCACCAATACCGAAGCCCCGGGGTCTAACAACCTTGGGGCTTTTTTGTGCCTGAACAGTTCATGCGGGAGCAGCGAGCCCGAAGGGCCAAGGCCTAACAACTTCGTCCTCTTTGCGCTTTCCCACTATGCGCGCAAGACTAATCCGGTTGCCAGTCTCGCGTACACCAATCATTGCCGGCAAGCCAGGCTGGATCGTCTAAGCATAAGGGCGAGCAGGAGTATGCGAGGGTTGTCGGCATCCTTTTCAAGCACCCTTGAAACCCGGCATTACAGGACATTATAGCGCAATATTGTCCGTCTATAGCTTACATATTAGCTCGTCATTTGTTGCGAATACCTATTTAGTTTACACTGATGGCCTGGGTTTACAGAGTCTTGAATGTATTCCGCTGTTGTTTTCTTCTCTGTTCTATGCCTTGCGCAGGTGCGCCGATGGGTCACTTGGCAGGTCAGCCCCTCACTCGATCGAAAGATCGGCTACTGCCTCACTGAGGCTCAATTGAGTCACCAAGACATCACAGTCCGACTCTTACCGGAGCTAAAATTATGGTAAAGCCATTTCGTAATATATTACGAAAACGTTGGCAAGCTACTGCGCTTGCGCTGGCCGGCAGCCTGGGTACCCAAGCCGTCGCATCAATCAGCAGCGACGACTTCCTGGGCTACCCGACACACAATAGGCCCGTGCATATTGACCTGAACGGCAACGGTCAAGCCGATATATTCAAGATCTGGAATGAAGACGGCCATGTCAACATTGATGCCCACCTGTCTGACGGCCAATCATTCAACATTCATCGCTGGGCCACTCAACAGGCGGCGTTTCTGGACGGCATGAGGTGGTTTGCCGGCGACTTCAACGGCAATGGTAAAACCGACATTGTCAGAGTCTGGAATCACGAAGGCCAGGCGGCAATGGTGCTCCAACTGTCAACCGGGCAGTCGTTCGAGCTTCAGCACTGGTCTACGCACCAGGGTGGCTACGTCGACAGCATGCAGTGGTTTGTTGCCGACTTCACCGGTGATGGGCAGGATGAACTGCTCAAGATCTGGGCGCACGAGGATCATCTCTATGCAGACGTGCATATGTCCAATGGCACACAGTTTGATCATTTCGAACGCTGGGCTTCCCATCAAGGCGGCATGTGGGAAAGCATGCAATGGTTGGTAGGCGACTTCACCGGCAATGGCAAAACCGACCTGATGAAAGTCTGGCCAGAACAGGGCATGGTCAACGCCGATGTGCATGTATCTACCGGCAGTTCCTTCGACATTCAGCGCTGGGGCACCCATCAGGGGGGCTATAGCGATTACATGAAATGGTCAGTTGCTGACTTCACCGGCAACGGTCGAGACGACCTGCTGAAATTTGTTGAGCACGAGGGCGGCCTTTACGCGGACGTGCATGTGTCTACAGGCACCTCATTTGACCATCAAAGCTGGGCGCTTCATCAAGGTGCAGTCACCGACGATATGCAGTGGTTTGTCGGCGATTTCAACGGTAGCGGCCGCTATGATCTGATGAAGATCTGGCCCGACCATGGCCAGATGGTTTCTGATGTCCACGTGTCGACAGGCCATTCCTTCGAGCACCAGCGTTGGGCGACTCATCAGGGCGGCATGTGGGAAACCATGCAGTGGGCTGTGGGCGACTATACCGGCAACGGACGCTACGATTTGGTAAAAGTCTGGGACGAAGAAGGCCAGATGAATTCCCAGGTTCATACCTCTACCGGACACAGCTTCGAGTTGGAAAACTGGGCCTACAACCAGGGGGGTATCTGGCCTGAGCAGATGTGGTCCGTCAACCCGGGGAATATTCAGGGCCGCTCCATGGCAGAACATCAGCGCGGTGAAGCACTGCTGCACACGTTTGCCAATCATCTGCGGCGCCTGCCCGGTAAAGCGGAGTTCGACTACTGGTTCAATGTGCCCAACACCAACACCGAGATCGTAACAGCCCTGGTCAACTCGGAAGAGGCACAACGCAAGGCGGAAATAGGGGCCTTGTTTGTCAGCTATCTGGGGAGGATTGCGCCAGCCCATGAGGTCAACTACTGGCACAACACCGGCAGTTCACTTCAGGATATTGAAATGATGCTGGCAGGCACAGATGAGCACCGGCAACTGATGGTGTCCCACATCTATGGCCTCTATCTGGGTCGTGAGCCGTCTGCAGACGACATGGCCTATTGGCTCAACTCTGAATACGACGTTCCGGACATAGTGAATCAGATCTGGCAATCAGAAGAGCGCCAGCAGGTGCGAGAGCAGCCGCATCGCCGTGAATTCGAGATCAGACTCTTGTATGGAACCTATCTTGGGCGCAAACCCAACACGGACGAAGTCGATCACCACATGCATTCTGGCTACAGCATTGCGCAGAAGGTAGACATATTTCTGGACAGCCCGGAACGCCGGGAGCTGGTCACACAGATGCTCGTCAATCTGGGCCATGAACCACTGGATGTGCATGTGGACGAGATGCGTCTGAGCCAGGCAGCGGTGGAACAACTGCCCATGCTGATCGAAGAGTATATGATCTTTTATGAGGCCGAGCAGGAGGCCATACAGCAGGCTGCGGAAGAGGCACATCGGGAAAACCTGAGAGCCCAGGTCAGAGCCATGGGTGAGCGAGCCATGCATGGGCCCACCTGGATGGAACGCCAGCAGGCCGAGTTCACTGCTCAGTGGCATTCCAACCACCAGGAGACAATCGCCATGCAGGAGCAGCTCAGTGCGAGGATGAGAGCCGAGTTCCAGGCCTCTGTGGATGCCTGGAGAGCTGAATCAGATGCATTTTGGGAAAGGAATCGACAAATAGTCATGGCCAACTATGCCCGGCACGTGGTTACCAACGAAATGTACCGACAGGAGCTGGGCATTTCGGGCAGTACGCCAACAAACAGCCTCGGTATTGACTTCAATGCCATCGAGCCCATTGGCGTAGACACCCTCGGCACTCAGGAGTCCACATTGTCAATCCTGTCCGATCAACCCGGTACATTGGTCGCGTCGGCTGATCCATTGCTACTGGGAGATCCGATGGAGTACTCGAGGCCCTACATGTCACCGCTGGAATCACAGACACAAGTGACAACCCCTGACTACAACAAGGTGCCCGTGGTCGAGGATCCGCGAGGCATGAATACCGAAGCGGGCAATATGGATTTTATGCCGAACAACCGCTCTGGCGGGTACAGTGCCGGTTTTCAGGGCCTGTCAGTCTACGACCGCACGTCAGACGGTACTTTTTTGGACCAAAATCTGACACGGGAGTTCCGCGAAGGCTATACACAGGGCCTGATCATGCGCGGCCTCTTTGATGTAGTCCTGCCGTTCAGATCAATCAACAATTCTGCTGCAAGGCAGTACCAAAATTATAATTACGACCCATCCAGCCCCAGCCCTGAGGGTACTAGTCCAACACCCTCCTGGTTCAGCCCGCGTAACATGCAGAACAACCCGAGTCAGCACTGACACACACAGTGTCTACCAGCCCCCTTAACGGGGGCTTTTTTTCGCAGAAACTTTACTGTGGGGGCCCGCCACCAATTTTACCCGTCGACGTACTGAAATTCGCAAAGCACGCGACCCATCTATAAGATTTCGGTAGCCTGTCACTCGGTCAAACCCGCTGTTGCAACGATACACGGCTCATGAGGTGAAGAGACGCGTGCGCCAGATATTGATTACCCTGTTTGTACTGAATTTGCTGTTTGTGGCGCTGGCCTGGCCCTTGCGCGAAAGCGCTGGCCTGCCGCTTGTAGCGGCAGAGGCACTCCTGCTGACCGGCCTCTTTCTGCTGCTGCCATCGGCACGTTTTCGGGCCATTCCGGCGCGGGGCATCGCCCTACTGTATGTGCTCGCGGCCCTGTTTGTGGGCTTTGATGTCCTGGTACAGACAAGCCTCGGGCGGTCGCTGAACGTCTATCTTGATTTGCCACTGCTTCGTTCGGCTTATGACTTGTCCATGACCAATCTGGGTGGCCTGAGCACAGCCCTGATTGCCGTCGGCGGCCTGGCTCTGGCTGGTGTCGTGATATGGCTGCTGGAATCACTGCTGACCCGCCTGCCAGCCACGGGACAACGCACCAGACTGACAGGTGCGGGACTGCTGCTTGCCGGGTTGGGGGCAGGGCTGGCCGCCCCCATGACCGGGGGTCTGGTTGCGGCACAGGGAATAGCCGTACTCGGCAACCAGTGGCAACAGGCGCAGGACACGCGCCTGGCCAGACAGGCCTTCGCAGAAAACATCACCCGAGAGGCCGAACAGCACGAGCCATCAGCAATGCCCGGCCTGGCCGATCGAGATGTCTATCTGGTGTTCGTGGAATCCTATGGCATGGAGGCCATTACCGACGAGCGCTATTCAAACGTGATTGAAGACCGACTGAACAGCATGGAGCAACAACTCGATGAGGTCGGCATGGCGGCGCTCACCGGTCGGCTCAAGGCGCCCATTCAGGGTGGGCAATCCTGGCTGGCCCATGCCACCCTGTTGAGTGGCCAGTGGATTCCCAACCAGTTGAAATACGAAACCCTGCTGGATAGCGGAGCACCCACTTTGGTTGGAGATTTCAGCCGGATCGGGCATGCCGTCCATGCCGTCATCCCGGCCAATACGCGGGACTGGCCGGAAGGGCGTCAGTATGGCTTTGATGCCGTCCATGATTCCACCAATATGGGGTATGAAGGCCCGGCGATGAACTTTTTCACCATGCCGGACCAGTACACGCTGAGCTGGCTGCACCATACGCTGCGCCAGCAGGAAGAGGCTCCCCTGTTTGCGATGGCTGCCCTGATCTCCAGTCACGCCCCCTGGGTGCCGGTCATTCCCATTGTGGACTGGAACGAGATCGATGACGGCGCCGTTTTTGACGAGCATGCTGACGGCCACCCGTCACCGGACGAGGTGTTTCAGGACAATGAGCGGGTGCGCCGGTTCTATCTGGATTCGGTTGAATACAGCCTGCAGGTGGTGGCTGACTTTGCCGAGCGCTACCTGCCGGAAGATGCTTTGCTCATCGCAATTGGTGACCACGAAGCACCGCCCGTTGTCACCCGGCCTGAGGTCAACCGTGCTGTGCCGATCCATCTGATCAGTGGCGACGAGACACTGCTGTCAGCCTGGGAAGAGATCGCAGATGATGCGTTTGCTGCAACCTTGCGTGAGGGGATGTGGCCGGGCCGGGAGCAGACGCCCGAGGCCCCCGGTATGGATGCGTTTCGCGCGGCGCTGCATCGCGCCTATGATTAGTCAGAATGGATGTCGCCGGCATCGTATCAGACCAGCACCAACCAGGCCCAGACATGGGTGGCCAATACACCGAGCGTGAGCACAGTACGCAGCAGAGCGTAGCCACGCGTATAGACCTGATGCATGATCAGCATCTCCCAGGCCCACAGCAGCAAAAAGCCGGTACCCAGCGCCAGCACGGTCAGATGAGTGGGGAGAAACAGGGCAAGCCACGCCAGGGCCGGCAGCATCAGACCCACAACAACGGACGGCATTTGTTTCTGTTGCAGGCCGTACCACCAGTTCACACCAGCCAGAAAGGACAGAATGATCACCGAGTAGGTCAAAAACGGCCCAGCGTCTGACCAGCCCACCTGCAGCGCGATGGCGCTGCCAACGAATGGCAACAGACCTGCCAGCCCACCCGACAATACCAGCGGCGGGTTTCGTCTGAGCGAGGAGGCTATCACGCGGACGTTCCTTCATCCCTGTTTTCGCGCTTTACGGCACAATACCCCATACGATCGTAGCGCCGGTCGGCCCAGCGCCGATAGCCCCATTGGGCCAGCGGCCTGATACCCGGCAGATTGAACACCCGCCACAACCAGCCGAGTGGCGTGGACTGCCAGAGCGCTATATTGGCATCGAGACCCACCTCGAGGCGACCATCGGTGCGCCGCAGATGCAGGTCCCGCAGCAAAGCCAACCGGTTCAGCCCGGACGGCAGCTCTTCTTCAGCAAGGCCGTGCACGTCGACGAAGTAGACCTGCCGGGTCAGACGCCGGACCAGCGCGATCTCGCGCCGACACAAGGGGCAGGCCCCGTCATAATACAATATTGCCTGTTCAGGCGCGTTTGCCATGTCGATACAACCAGACTATGTCGATGAGAAATGAGAGCACCAGCAGCCCAAGGGCAGTTGACAGTGCAACCGCCACCAGTGTCTGTGGCAACCAGGGTGGCAGACAGGCCAGCAAGGTGGCCACCTGCCAGACACAAACCGCCTGCCGACGACGACTCGCCGGCAGCGCTGCCCGCATCCAAGCCAGCCAGTAGCCGGCAGCAAAAAAGGCATAGCGCATCAGGCCGAGAAGCAAAACCCAGATACCAGCCCTGTCCAGAACCACCAGCAGGCAAGCCAGACCCAGAATGAAAACAGCATCCAGTTCCATGTCAAAGCGGGCGCCAAAAGCAGATATGGTGCCTGTTCTGCGCGCCGTCCAGCCGTCCAGACCATCGAGACTAAGCACCGCCAGGCTGAGCAGAGCCAGCAACCAGGCGTGCTCTGCCGCCCACGCGGGGACCGACAGCGCCGCCAGCACCAGCAGCACAACAATGCCGCGCACCAGGGTCACGCGATTGCCCCAACCCAGCGTGAGCAGTGGCTGGCCCTGTCGGCCTGTCCAGAAACCGGCAGACCAGCCTTTTCTGGGCCAGCGCAGCCAGATCACCGCTGCCAGTAACAAGTAGCCGAGGACAACGGCGACGACATAGGCACTGCCCGGCTCCAGCGCACTGTGGACCGCCACGGCCGCAAGCAGCGCCAGAACGCCGCCCACAGCAAGGTCGACCGTCGGTGTCCGGGTGCTCAACTCTGTGTGCAACGTGTTCGACCAGAGTGTCATAGTCAGCCAGTTGTCTGTTTTCTGCATGGTTAGAGTAGTTTACGTCTCGAGTCACACCCTGGATTGCAACCCCCCGGGGCTGGACTGCTACACTTCAGGGCAAAGGATAATGACTTTCAGCATCCACGCATCTAAGGCCGGGCGCAACCATGCAGGCAGAGCAGCAGGACATCCGGGAGCATCTGCGACGGCACCCCCCGTTCAGTTTCCTCTCTGACGATTGGCTGAGCACCCTGGCTCAGCAGGTTGAGATAGCCTATTTCCGGGCCGGCAGCGACATTCTGAACGCTGACGATGAAGTCAAGGACCTGCACTACATCCGCAGTGGCTCGGTAGAGCTTTTCCGGCGCGACGGCGCGCTCTACAACAGACTGGCCGAGGGCGATATTTTCGGTCAGATGGGGTTGTTGACGGGCAGCCGGGTGCGGTTTCCGGCCCGGGCAATTGAAGACACTCTGATCTATTTTGTTCCCGAGACCCAGTTCAAGGCACTGTTCGAACAGGTCGAAGTATTTGCCGAGTTTGTAGAAATAGAAGATCGCACCCGCCTGCGCCAGGCAACCGAACAAGGTACGCGCAGCAACGAATTGATGACTACTCGCGTGGGCAAGCTGATCAGCCGCGCACCGGTGACGGTGACCGCGCAGGCTACGCTGCAGGAGGCGGCGGCCGTGATGACCGAAGAGAATGTATCATCGGTGGTGGTGGTGCCCGAAACCGACGGCGACCCGGTGGCCGACACCCCACGAGCAGCGGACAGCGGCATGCTGGGCATTATTACCGACCGTGACCTGCGACGCCGGGTTATTGCGCAGGGTGTCTCCTTCGAGCGCCCGGTCAGTGAATTCATGTCAACCAATGTGGTGACGGTGCAGGATGACCAGTTTCTGTTCGAGGCACTGCTGGTCATGCTGCGCGAAAACGTGCACCACCTGCCCGTGCTGCACCGGCTCAAACCGGCAGGCGTCATTGGCCTCTCCGATATCATCAGCCATGAAACCCAGAACAGTCTGTTTGTGGTGCGCAATATCTTTCACAAGAACAGTGTAGACGAACTGGTTACCCTGGCGCCCGATATCAAGGCCTGCTTTGTGCGCATGGTTCAGGAGGATGCCAACTCGCACATGATTGGCAGCGCCATGGCCACCATCGGCCGCAGTTTCAAGCAACGTCTTCTGGAACTGGGTGAGCTGGAACTGGGGCCGGCGCCAGTGCCCTACTGTTTTCTGGCTCTGGGGTCCATGGCTCGGGATGAGCAATACCTGGTCACCGATCAGGACAACGCAATGGTGCTCGACGACAGTTTCGAGCCGGCCCGCCACGATCCGTATTTTTTGGCGCTTGCCCAGTTTGTCAGCGATGGGCTGGCTCGCCTGGGATACACCTACTGCAAGGGCGACATCATGGCAACCAATCACCAGTGGCGGCAGCCGCTCAAGGTCTGGCGCCGCTATTTCACCCAATGGATTCGCAAGCCAAATGCCGAGTCACTGCTGAACAGTTCGATCTTCTTTGATCTGGACGGCGTGCACGGTGACATCCAGATGGCCGACCAATTGAAGGCACTGATTGCAACGGAGTCCAGCCAGCAACATGGTTTTCTCGGCTGCATGGCGCGCAATGCCCAAAACAGAACGCCGCCACTTGGATTCTTCAAGGACTTTGTACTGGAAACCAGTGGCAGCCACCGCAATTCCATCAACCTGAAACGGCGCGGCACTGCGCCGCTGGTGGACGTTATCCGAGTACACGCGCTGGCCAGCGCGTCTCAGGCACAGAATTCGTTTCGGCGGCTGGAAGACATCACAGCAGCCGGTTTTCTCACCAGCAGCAATGCGGCGGATCTGCGCGACGCGCTGGAATTCATTTCTCTGGTTCGTGTGCATCACCAGGCCCGAGCCATCGAGGCCGGGCGCGAGCCCGGCAACAATATCAACCCGGAGCATCTGACCTCCTTTGAACGGCGTAACCTGAAGGACGCTTTCCGCGTGCTGAGCAACGCGCAGAAATACCTCAAATTCCGCTACCGGCCACAGCGGACAGGCTAGTCGATGTTTACCCCGACACGACCGACCTCGGCCACCGAGCCCCCAGACTGGTCACAGCGGATCCCACGACGTGCCGCCGAAGCACAAAACCCGATCGTCAAAGCCTTCTATGGCAGCGGGGCTGTCGCACCCGACACACCACTCAGGCAGGTGCCCTTCGTCGCTCTCGACCTGGAGACCACCGGACTGGATGCAGAGCAGCACAGCATACTGTCCATCGGGCTGGTGCCGTTTACCCTGGAACGAATTCCGTTGGCGGGTGCACAGCACTGGCTGGTTAAACCGGACCGACCATTGTCCGAAGATTCAATACTGATACACCATATTACACATGAGGCCATTCAGCAGGCGCCACCCATTCAGGACATACTGCCAAGGGTACTCGACCATCTGGCTGGACGTATCGTGGTGGTTCATTACCGGGCGATAGAGCGACGCTTTCTGCATCGAGCTGCCCTGAATTGTTTCAACGAGGCCCTGGAATTCCCTGTTGTGGACACCATGGAGCTGGAGGCGCGGGTCTACCGGAAAAGCTCCCCCGGGTTCTTCAGTCGACTGCTCGGCCGCCAGCCAAAACCCATTCGCCTGTCTGATGCCCGTATCCGCCTCAATCTGCCCTTCTATCCTCCACATGATGCGCTTACCGATGCCATAGCAACCGCGGAACTGCTGCAAGCCCAGGTTGCCCAAAGATACAGCCCGGAAACGCCCATCGGCACCCTTTGGCGATAAAAGAGCCCGTGTCCTGCCCCGCATCTTGCACTCTGATCCATGCTTGCGATACTCAGCGTATGTTCCCATCAAGTAGCAGGTACGGATAGCGTGATGACTGATGACCGAACAACACACGCCTTCTGGACCACCGGGCCCAATTGCGGAGAACTGCGCGAAGAACCGCTAAACCATCCCGGGCCGAACGAAGTCCTGGTGCGGACTCTGCACTCGGCCGTGTCGCGCGGTACAGAGGCGCTGGTTTTCCGGGGCGATGTCCCCGAATCCGAGTTTGAGCGCATGCGAGCTCCTTTTCAGGCCGGAGAGTTTCCCGCGCCGGTCAAATATGGCTACGCCAGTGTCGGGCTGGTGGAGGAAGGCCCGGCCAAGCTGTTGGGCCAGACCGTGTTCTGCCTCTACCCGCATCAGGCCGAGTATGTCGTGCCGGCCACAGCTGTACTGCCCTTGCCTGATGGCCTGCCGGCAGCACGAGCCGTGTTGGCCGCCAATACCGAAACAGCCATCAATGGCCTTTGGGATGCTCCGCCCCGTATCGGCGACCGAGTCACCATTGTCGGAGGGGGTGTCGTCGGGCTGTTGCTCTGTCATCTGGCCAGCCAGATTCCCGGAACCGACGTAGAACTGGTGGACATCAATCGTGCGCGTGCGGATCTGGCCACGCGACTCGGGGCGCACTTCACAACACCGGATCAGGCCCGCGCCGAGCGTGATCTGGTGTTTCATGTCAGCGGGGCGCCTGCCGGCCTGCAGACCGCCCTTTCGCTGGCGGGTACGGAGGCCAGAGTGGTCGAGATGAGCTGGTTCGGCCAGCAGACCGTGCCACTGGCTCTGGGTGAAGCCTTTCATGCCCGGCGCCTGCAGCTGTTGTCCAGCCAGGTCGGACAGGTTGCTCCGGCGCAGCGGCCGCGCTGGTCGCACCGCGAGCGGTTGGCACTGGCTCTGAAACTGTTGAAGGATGGCCGGCTGGATGCACTGATCAACACTCACAGTGCCTTTGCTGATTTGCCACAAACCATGAAAACCCTGAGCACCCGCCCGGGTAATACCCTGTGCCACAGAATTGACTACCACTGAACTGCCAAGGGAGACCTCCATGTACAGTCTGACCGTGCGCGACCACCTGATGATTGCGCACAGCTTCAACGGTAACATTTTCGGCCCTGCACAGGCGCTGCATGGCGCCACCTATATCGTGGATATCACATTCCACCGTCCGGAACTGGATGACGATGACCTGATCGTGGACATAGGACTGGCCAGTGACACATTGAAAGCAGTGCTGAAACCCTTCAATTTCAAGAATCTGGATGATCTGCCTGAATTCAGGGGTCGCAACACCACCACCGAATTCATGGCACGACAGATCTTTGATCGCATGCAGCAGGCGATCAAGGCCGGTCAACTGGGGCCGACCGGTAATGGTTTGACCCACATGAAGGTCATGCTGGGTGAATCCCATGTGGCCTGGGCCAGTTATGAAGGATCACTGGCATGAAGGGCCGGCAGAGTTCCTGTGCTGGCGGGTGCTCCTGAGATGCAGGAATCTGCTGCAGGACAAGAGAAGGATCGTTTTGACCACAATTGGCTGACGCTGCGGGAGCCCGCCGATCACGAGGCGCGCGCCAGTGCACTCAATCAGCGACTGGTCGAGTGGCTGCCTTACAATCAACCGCTGGGCATCGTGGATCTGGGGTGCGGCCAGGGTTCCAACCTGCGCTATCTGGCGCCGCTGCTGCCCGGACCGCAACAATGGACCCTGGTCGATCATGATGAGGCCTTGTTGGCCGCCGCCCTGCAGCGTTGCGCCGGCATCAGGGATTCTGATGGGCAGACCTTGCAGGTCGATGTTCGACAGGCGGACCTCAGACAACTGGCCGACTGGTCGTCAGCCATTGGTGCCGATACGCAGCTGGTCACTGCCTCCGCCCTGCTCGATCTGGTATCGGCAGACTGGTTGTCTCACCTGGTTGCAGTACTCAAATCCCGACGGCCGGCGATCCATATGGTGCTGAGTGTCGATGGCCAGTTCGGTTGCAGCACGCTTCACGCGGATGACGAGCTGATCCGGGCCGCCTTCAATGCGCATCAGCGAGGACCGGGACCGTTCGGCCACGGACTGGGGCCGGACGCGGCAGCCGAGCTGGCAGACCGGCTGCAAGCCATTGGTTACCGAGTGCAAAGCGCAGCCAGTCCCTGGCATGTCCCCACTGAACAGGCAGCGCTGCAGCGCTGGCTCATTCAAGGCTGGGGGGATGCGGCCATCGAGCAGTGTCCGGATCAGGCTGATCGCATAAAAGCCTGGACGTCTCAGCGGCTGGCTGAAGCAGGTTCAACCGGGTTCTTGCTGACTGTCGGACATACTGATGTGCTGGCGTTGCCACCCATGTCGGATCGGGACACCTGACATGGCGGGCAAGGTATTGCTGCG
>NZ_JAIUMC010000029.1 GCF_022565775.1 Natronospirillum sp. | reverse complement strand
GGTCGAGCTGTCAGGGATGACGTTTTTTGCGTGTCTCACAGGTATGTACCCGAGCGTGGCGACGGTCCGTAAGGCACCATCGCCGGTTGCTAACCGGTCGGGCCATGGGCACAAGGCTCAGCCCTGCTTGGGCCCGACCCAGACCTGCTGGGCGTTGGCGAACTCGCGAATGCCGTGCGGGCCGAGCTCGCGGCCGATGCCGGAACGCTTGACGCCGCCGCTGGGCAGTCTCGGGTCGGTCTTGACGATGCCGTTGATGGCCACCTGCCCGGTTTCCAGCTTGGGTGCCATGGCCACGCCACGCTCCGCTGCAGTCCAGACAGCAGCGGCCAGGCCGTAGGGCGTATCGTTGGCCATGGCAATGGCCTCCGCCTCGTCCTTCGCCTTCATCACCACCATCACCGGCCCGAAGGTTTCCTCGCAGGCTGCCGTCATGTCCTGCGTCACATCCGCCAGCAGGGTGGCCGGATAATAGAAACCCGGCCGATCCGGCACCTCGCCGCCCAGCAGGCAGCGCGCTCCGGCGTCCTTGGTGGCCTGCACCTGCCGATGCAGGTTGTCACGCAGATCTTCCCGCGCAATGGGGCCGATATCCGTGCTCTCTTCACGCGGATCACCCATCTGCAAACGACTCAGGTGCTCTTGCAGCAGCTCTATCATTTGGTCGTAAACCGGCGCTTCCACAATGATGCGCTTGGCCGCGATACAGGACTGACCGGCATTGATCATGCGCGACAGCGAAATCACCGGTGCCGCCGCGGCCAGATCGGCGTCCGCCAGCACGATGCATGGATCGGAGCCACCCAGCTCCAGCACCACCGGCTTGATCTCGCTGGTCGCAGTGGACGCCACAATGCTGCCCGCTTTCTCGGAACCGGTGAAGGAAACGCCCTGTACCCGCCGATCGCGAATCGCCTTTTCAACCTGCGGTGTTTCCAGCGGCAGGTTCTGGAAGATATCCTTCGGGGCCCCGACGCGCTCGAACAGCTTGCCGATGGCTTCGGCACAGGCCGGCACATGCGGGTCATGCTTCATCAGGCAGGTGTTGCCCGCCATCAGCGCCGGCGCACAGAAACGGAACGCCAGCCAGAAGGGTGCATTCCACGGCAGGATACCCAGGATGGGGCCCAGCGGCAGGTACTGTACAAAGCTGCGCGTGGCATCCGAACCCAGTTCTTCCGTGTTCAGATAGGCCTCGGCGTGTTGCGCATAGTGCTCTGCACACCAGGCCGCCTTCTCGACCTCACCCCGGGCTTCCTTGATCGGTTTGCCCATCTCTTCCGTCATCAACGGGGCCAGGTGCTCGATATCTTCACGCAGCAGCGCAGCGACCTTGCGCAGCACATCGGCGCGCTGGGCAAAGGTAGTCTGGCGCCAGCTTCGGTAAGCGGTTTCAGATCTTTCGATTGCAGCATCAAGAGCCTGCTCGTCCATCGGGGCATACTCATGCAGCACCTTCCCGGTGCTCGGATCAATCGCTGTCAACATAACTGACTCCTTATCAATTGGCTGCTTTCTGCTTTGCGGCCTTCTTGTCGCTCTTGTTGTCTTTGGCTGCCTTGGGCTGGCTCGACTCGGGAAGATCCGGCCGAGCGTCACTGTCAGCCATTACCTTGATTTCTGCCGGCACTGTCGCCTCGCCATTGGTTGTCTTCCTGCCCTCTTCCGACTTGACCACAAAATCTTCATCGAGCGTAAAGAAGGATTTGCAGCCCCGGTCCGTGACATACAGCGAATCGGAAATACCGACCGTTTTGTCACCATCCACGCCCCACATCCAGGGAATGATATGGAAGGTCATGCCTTCCTCCAGCACGGTGGAATCACCCTGCTTCAGGCTGACGATATAACCCTCGTCCCAACTCGGCGGGAATGCGATGCCAATGGAATACCCGGAGCGGGTAATCAGATGGGCGCCCACATCATTCTCGGTAATGATGTTGCGCACCAGATTGTCCGCATCGGACACCGTCATACCCGGTCGAATGGCTTCTTTCAAGTGTTTGAGGGCCAGCTTCATGCGCTCCTGCGCTTCATACATCGAGTCGGTCAGCTCCCCGAGCACCACGGTACGCATCATGGCGGTATGGTAGCGTCGATAGCAGCCCCCAACCTCGAGAAAGACATGCTCACCCGGCTGCACAACCCGGCCTTCCCAGGTCGCATGGCCAATCATGGTTCGAGGCCCGGAGGTGACATAGGGCATAACGGCAGGAAATTCACCGCCTGCGCGAAACATGGCCGCACTGATTTCAGCCGCTATCTCGTTTTCGGTGACCCCGGCCCGACACGCCTCGAAGCCGGCCTTCATGCCCGCCTCGGTCGCCCGTGCCGCCTTTTTCATCACTTCGATTTCAAATTTGGATTTGCAGATGCGACCCTGCTCCACGATGCCAAAGCAGTCCAGCAGGCGGCCATCGGTAAAGGTGGTATGGATCGAGTCCTGATGATAGGCGGGAAAGTAATAGCTGTTGCGCTCATAGCCGATGTCCTTGCGGCTGAGACCGAACTCGCGCAGGGCCTCCACCAGCGCCTGGATGGCATCACCGGTATCCGGATAGGGTCGGGTCAGTTCCACCCAGGTGCGGGCATGCACATTCGACTCTTCCAGCTTGCGTGTAATCATGAAGGGTTCCCCTTCGAGGGGAACCACCAGGCACTGGAAGAAGGAATAACCCGTCGTCTGATAGTCCGTCAGGTACATGATGTTTTCAGGGTCCACGATAACGACCGCATCCAGCAGCCGTTTCGCCATACGCTCACGCAGACCCTGCAGACGCCGCTCATATTCCTCGAACGGAAACGTCATGTCATCGCGTTGTCTCATCACGAGCCCCCAACTGCTGCCTGCACGGCCTCCGCAAAAATATCCAGACCGGCTTTCAGGTCTTCATCGGGAATGGTCAGCGGCGGAATCAGCTTGATGGCGCGCCCGCCGGTGCCGACAGCACCGCACAGCATGCCGCGCTCAAAACAACCGGCAACCACCTTCTTGGCGATCTCGCCATCGCCGACATCGAGGGCCTGCATCATGCCCTTGCCGCGCACCTGGAAGGCACGATCGGTAAAGTCCCCGGCGATCTTCTCCAGCGCAGTCTGCATGACCTTGCCCTTGCGCTGCGTGTCCTGATTGAACTCGTCATCGTCGAAGTAGCCCAGGCCGATCTTGCCGGCCACAAAGGACAGGTTCTGACCGCGGAAGGTGCCGGTATGCTCACCCGGCTTCCACAGCTTGTCATACTCCGGCTTGACCAGGTTCATGGCGATGGGTGTGCCGAAGCCACCCAGGCCTTTGGCCAGCGTGATCACGTCCGGATCCAGGCCCATACCATCGAAGCTGAAATAGCTGCCGGTGCGTCCGCAGCCTGCCTGAATATCGTCCAGAATGAACAGCGCACCCAGGTCATGAGCCAGCTTCTGCACGGCAAGCAGCCATTCCTTGCTGGCCACATTGACGCCGCCTTCGGCCTGAATCGGCTCCACCAGGAATGCAGCGGGCAGTTCCAGACCACTGGAGCTGTCTTCATACATGGCCCGCAGACGGTCCACTGACGCCACACCGCAGCCCAGTTGACAGCCGGCACAGGTTTTTTCGCAGCCGAACGGCTGATGCAGCACGTTTTCCAGCGGCACACCTGCCGCGTTGCGGAAGTGATTGTTGGTGGTGCAGGCCAGAGCACCCAGCGTCATGCCATGGAAGGCATGTGAATAGGCGACCACGGTGCGCCGACCGGTGACCCGGCGCGCCATCTTGAGGGCCAGCTCCACCGAGTTGGTGCCGGTCGGGCCCATGAACTGAAGCTTGTGATTCATGCCACGCGGTTTGAGAATCGTATTGACGAATTTCTCGACAAATTCGCGCTTGGCGACGGTATAGGTATCCAGACTGTGGGTAATCCCGTCCGACTCGATGTATTCGACCAGAGCCTTCTTCATCATGGGGTTGTTGTGACCGAAGTTCAGCACCCCGGCACCGGCAAAGAAATCGATATAGGATTTGCCGTCTTCATCCCACTGGCGAGCATTGGAGGCCTTGGTGAATACCGTCGGGTAAACCCGACAATAACCCCGGATATCCGATTCCCACTGCTCAAAAATATCTGCGTTCACTGTAGCCCCTCCGTTGTTTCGAGACAGACGACATCATTCATGCCGTCCCGTTAACCGTGTTCTGCCTGGCCGTGGTCCTGTCGTGATGACCCGTTGAATTGACCGGCTCTCTCGCAACTTAGGCAAACAACAAGCCTGTTGCAATAGATGACTGATGATATTTCCCTGCTCCAGACGCCTGACTTAAATATTTCTTATGAGTTTGAAAGCCAGCGTTAAGCGCCAGCTTCCTTGTGGGGCTGAAAGACTCTGCTGGTGTTCAGTTCCGAATCGCCGAAAGGTGCGTCAATACTCAATCATTCCTTATGTGGCAGCCTTACCTGAGGCAAGCAGAAGAAAGAGGGAAGGCCGAATTGGCAGAGGGCGCAAAAACGTAAATTTTTAGTAAACGATAGCGCATACGGGAGGCCGCTGCTGAGTTTGGCCTAAGTAGAATCCCTTAGTCTTGCTCAAATGCTGATCAGTGCCTGTGCCCGGCACCGAAATAAACCCGTCGTGCACCACAAGAAGGCACTGATAGTGTGGGTCCGGCCAAGGCGGAGAGTTTGTACAACAGTGTGTCAGAAATCTGCTTGACGCCATCCGTCACTGACCGGCGTTCCCGTATGTGAGGGCCGGCAGCGTCGCCACCCCGTGAAAACCCTGAATGCCGACTGTTATAGTATAACAGCGACAAGTTTTGCTGTTTTTTTTAGTCTCTTGTCTGAGCGCCAATACACCAAATTGACATTTGGTGAATAACAATCAACAAGACTAGGAGGGTGTTGCATGAGTGCGATAGTCCTGATGCTTGTCGGCCTTGGGGGTCTGGCCCTGGGCTTTATCTTCTACTCGAAGTTCATTGCCGAGAAAATCTACCAACTCGACCCTGACTTCAGAACGCCAGCCCACGAATTTGAAGACGGTGTGGACTATGTTCCCACCAACAAATTCGTTCTCTGGGGCCACCATTTCACCTCAGTCGCCGGTGCGGCGCCAATCGTAGGCCCCGCCGTCGCGGTGATCTGGGGCTGGGGCCCGGCTTTCGTTTGGGTCATCCTGGGCACCATCTTCTTTGCTGGTGTGCACGATTTCGGTGCCATCTGGGCCAGTGCCCGCAACAAGGCAAAGTCCATGGGTTCCCTGACCGGAGATGTGGTCAGTGCCCGTGCCCGCTCGATCTTCATGATCGTTATTTTCCTGGTGCTGCTGATGGTGAACGCGGTGTTTGCCGTGGTCATCGCCGGCCTGCTCACCACCTACCCCAGTGCCGTACTGCCGGTATGGGGCATTATCCTGGTCGCCCTGCTGATCGGCCAGTTGATCTACCGCCAGAAGATGAACCTGGTGGCCGTGTCCATCTTCGGTGTGGTCGCGTTGTATGCGCTGATCTTCATCGGGCCCTCCGTGCCTCTGGAGATGCCAGCCGAAGTCGGCTTCCTGTCCGGCACAGCCACCTGGATCATCATCCTGTTTGCCTATGCCTTCATCGCGTCCATGCTGCCAGTGTGGGTACTGCTGCAGCCGCGTGACTATATCAACGGCATTCAACTGTTCATCGGCCTGGGTGTCATGTACCTGGCCGTTCTGTTGCTGAATCCGAGCATGGTGGCACCCATGGTCAACGAGTCGGTTCCAGAGGGCACACCCTCAATGATACCGCTGTTGTTTGTGACCATCGCCTGTGGCGCCATTTCCGGTTTCCACGGCCTGGTGTCGTCCGGCACTACCTCCAAGCAGCTCAACAAGGAAACCGATGCCCGTTTCGTCGGCTATTTCGGTGCCGTGGGTGAAGGCACTCTGGCCCTCGCAGCCATCATTGCCGCCACCGCCGGCTTTGCCACCCTGGCCGAGTGGGAGTCTCTGTACGCGTCATTCGGCGCGGGCGGCGTAGGGGCCTTCGTTGAGGGCGGCGCCTACATCATCAGCGGCGGTCTGGGTCTGTCGCAGGAAGTATCGGCCACGTTGCTGGCCGTCATGGCCTGCCTGTTTGCCGGCACCACCATGGACACGGGGGTTCGTCTGCAGCGCTATATCTTCCAGGAGTGGGGTCAGATCTACGGCATTGACTGGATGAAGAAAAACATTCCAGCCACGGTGTTGGCGGTTGCTGCCTGCATGTTGCTGGCCTTTGGCGCCGGCGGTCCTGATGGCGACGGCGGCATGCTGATCTGGCCGCTGTTCGGCACGACAAACCAGTTGCTGGCCGGCCTGACCCTGCTGGTGATCACGGTCATGCTGGTGCGCCTCGGTCGTCCGATGCTCTTCACCCTGGTACCGCTGGTCTTCCTGCTGGTCATGACGATTTCGGCCCTGCTGGTGCAGTTGGTCGATTTCTACAACGATGGCGCCTGGTTCCTGCTGTTCCTTGATGTGGTGGTTCTGGTCGCTGCTATACTGGTAGCACTGGAATGTACTTCCACCCTGATGCGCTTGCGGCGCGAGTCGAAGACACAGGAGTCCTGAGCCATGCCGCTGGATAGACAGACGATTGCCGAGTGGTTGCGCAAGGCCACCTATGTCGCTGAGGAAGTCTATTCAGCGCCTTATCGGAGCGCCATCGCCCGCGCCAAGCGGGATGAAGAAGACCTCTTCATGCTGATGGTGTTCTCCGAAATGATGGGAGTGCCCAACCCGGCGTCCTACTATACGCTTGAGCTGCAACCGCTCCTGCTGGAGCGGTTTCACGACTGGCACAGGCGCATGGGCATGGAGCACTCCCCGCTCGACCACTTCAAATGCTGCTGACAACTTTCAGGACCTGATCACATGCAGGATGTATTGAATGCCCGTATCGTCTGGGTCGGTGGCAAAGGGGGCGTTGGCAAGACAACCGTTTCTTCGGCGTTGTCCGTGCTGGCCGCCCGACGAGACAAGCGCACCCTGATCGTTTCCACTGACCCGGCGCACAGCCTGGGCGACGTGTTCGATCGCAAACTGGGCGATCACCCTCAGCGCATCATGCCCAACCTGGATGCCATGGAGATCGATCCGGACGCCGAAGTCGACCGGCATCTGGACGGCGTACTGAGCCAGATGCGCCGCTATGCCCATGCGGACATGATGCCGGAACTGGAGCGTCAGATGCGCATGAGCCGGCAATCGCCCGGCACTCAGGAGGCCGCGCTGCTGGAGCGTATCGCCCGTCTGATCACCACCGAAGACGAACGCTATGATCTGATCATTTTCGACACGGCACCGACCGGCCACACGCTGCGTTTGCTGACGCTGCCCGAGGCCATGGCGGCCTGGACCGACGGTCTGCTGCAAAGCAACAAGAAGTCGGCACAACTTGGTGATGTGTTGAAGCACCTGACCCCCAAGTCGGGACGCGACGTACCCACCCCATTTGATGATCCGCAGGAGGACCCATTTGCTGACCTGGATGACCGCAGTCAGCAGATCGCACGCACCCTGACCGATCGCAAACGGCTGTTTCATCAGGCCCGCCATCGCCTGGAAGACGAAGGTAAAAGTGCTTTCGTGTTTGTGCTGACCCCGGAACGCCTGCCCATACTGGAAACCGGACGCGCTGTCGCTGCGCTGACCGAGGCCGGGCTGAAGGTCAGTGTTGCCGTGGTCAATCGGGTTATACCGCAGGAGGCGGACGGTCAGTTTCTGGCCCAGCGGCGGGAGCAGGAGACAGCCTATCTGGCCCGCATCGACAAGGAGCTGAGCGGGCTCTATACACCGCGCCTGCCGCTGCTGCCGACGGATGTTCAGGGTCTGGAGATTCTGGAGCAGATTGCCGATCGACTGGAAAAGGCCGGATTTTAAACCCACAAAACAGGCAGAATCATTGTTTATGTAATAATCTGCAACAAGTGCAGTACAACAGGGAGGTGATAAAGAGGGGCACAATGCCCCGATAACAAAAGATCAGAGTTAAGAGGAGTAACCCTTCATGAGCGCCATTATTCTGATGCTGTTGGGGCTGGGCGGACTTGCGCTCGGTTTCGTTTTCTACTCTCGTTTTATCGCCGAAAAAATCTACCAACTGGACCCCGACTTCCGTACGCCTGCACACGAGTTCGAGGATGGCGTGGACTATGTGCCGACCAACAAGGTGGTTTTATGGGGCCATCATTTCACCTCGGTCGCCGGTGCAGCGCCCATCGTCGGGCCTGCTGTTGCCGTGATCTGGGGCTGGGGGCCGGCTTTCCTCTGGGTTGTTATCGGTACCATCTTCTTTGCCGGCGTACACGATTTCGGCGCCATCTGGGCCAGTACCCGCAACAAGGCCAAATCCATGGGCGCCCTGACGGGCGACGTGGTCAGCGCCAGAGCCAGGTCCATATTCATGATCGTCATTTTCCTGGTGCTGCTGATGGTCAACGCCGTATTTGCCGTGGTGATCTCCAATTTGCTGATCGCCTACCCCAGTGCCGTGTTGGCGGTCTGGGGCACCATTGTCGTGGCCTCGATCATCGGGGTGGTCATCTACCAGCAATACACGAGCCTGCCGCTGGTCACGGTGGTGGGTGTCCTTTCTCTCTATCTGATGGTAGGCATGGGACCGGTGGTACCCATCGAGCTGCCTGAAATGGTGGGCCCGCTGTCCAACTCGGCCACCTGGATACTGATTCTGTTTGCCTATGCGTTCATCGCCTCCATGCTGCCGGTCTGGGTTTTGCTGCAGCCACGGGACTACATCAACGGCATTCAGTTGTTCGTCGGCCTGGGCGTCATGTACAGCGCAGTGCTGATTGCCAGCCCGACCATTGTCGCGCCCATGGTCAATCCCGATGTGCCGTCCGGCACCCCGTCGCTTATTCCTCTGTTATTCGTCACCATCGCGTGCGGGGCCATTTCCGGTTTCCACGGTCTGGTGGCCTCCGGCACCACGTCCAAGCAACTGGATCGAGAAACGGACGCTCGCTTTGTTGGCTATTTCGGCTCGGTCGGTGAAGGCACACTGGCGCTGGCGGCCATCATCGCTGCCACAGCCGGCTTTGCCACCCTGGGTGAATGGGAAGCAGTCTATGCCTCGTTTGGAGCTGGCGGGGTGGAGGCCTTCGTGGCCGGCGGCGCCAGCATCATTTCCCAGGGCTGGGGCATGTCCGAGGAGGTCGCTGCAACACTGCTGGCCGTCATGGCCTGTCTGTTCGCCGGCACCACCATGGATACCGGCATTCGCCTGCAGCGGTACATCTTTCAGGAATGGGGCGAAATCTATAACCAGGCTTGGATGAAGCGCTCCTTGCCGGCCACCAGCCTGGCGGTTGGTGCCTGTCTGCTGCTGGCGTTTGGCGCTGGCGGTGCCGAGGGTGCCGGCGGCATGCTGATCTGGCCGCTCTTCGGTACCACCAATCAGTTGCTGGCAGGGCTGACGCTGCTGGTGATCACGGTCATTCTGATTCAGAAGCGCCGCCCGATTGTATATACCCTCGTGCCGCTGATATTTCTGCTAGTGATGACCATCTTTGCCCTGCTGGTGCAGTTACGGACCTTCTTCGAAGCGGGCGACTGGTTCCTGTTCTTCGTTGACATACTGGTGCTGATCGCCGCCATTCTGGTGGCTCTGGAGTGCTCTTCCACTCTGCGCCATCATTATCAGGCCATGCGCAGCCAATCGCGCTGAACCCATAACCCGGCCGGCGCAGCGGGCGCTCCAGCACCGCTGCCGACCGGGTTATCTTGCACGGGGTGCCGGGCTTCGCTATCCTGCGCTTCTGGAAAAGGCATCCTGAAATTTGGAGCCGTTCGCCGCACGTGAACTCGGCGAACCGCCCGCTCAGGGAAACAATCAGGTGAACGGAGACGATCCGGACAATGCTATATGCCGTGCTTTCCGGTTTCCTGCTGGCTGCGCTGGTTCCATTGGTGCATCGATCGGCGGGCCAATTCACAGGCTGGCTGCTGGCGCTGCTGCCAGCCGCGCTGACCGTCTATTTTGCATCCTTTGTACCCTTGATCAGTGGTGGCGAAGTACTGGGTCAGCAATGGACCTGGTTTCCCGGCATGGACATCCATCTCGGGTTCACTCTGGATGGCCTGTCGCTGCTGTTTGCGCTGCTGATCAGCTTTATCGGCACCTTCGTGCTGATCTACGCCGGTGGCTACCTCAAGGGCCATCCCGACCTGGGCCGCTTCTATATCGTCATGCTGTCGTTCATGGCCTCCATGCTGGGGCTTGTGCTGTCCGACAACCTGGTCGCGCTGTTTGTCTTCTGGGAACTGACCAGCATCACGTCCTACCTGCTGATCGGCTTCAATCATGAGAGCGAAAAGGCCCGCAAGTGTGCATTGCAGGGTCTGTTTGTCAGTGTGATCGGGGGCTTCTTCCTGCTGGTAGGCATCATGCTGCTGGGCATCTATGGGGGCAGCTTCAGCATTGTTGAACTGCTCAACAGCAGCGAAGACTGGTTCAGCGCCGCGCCTCTGACCCTGCTGATTCTCTGCATTCTCGGTGGCACCTTCACCAAGTCTGCCCAGTTTCCGTTCCATTTCTGGCTGCCCAATGCCATGGCCGCGCCTACGCCGGTATCGGCCTACCTGCATTCGGCAACCATGGTGAAGGCCGGTGTCTATCTGATGGCGCGCCTGAATCCGATGTTCGGGGAAGAAATGCTCTGGACAGTCATGCTCACCCTGTTCGGCGGGGTAACCATGTTCGTGGGTGCCTGGCTGGCCTATACGCATACGGATGCCAAGAAAGTACTGGCTTACTCCACCGTGATGGCACTCGGCACCCTGACCATGCTGATCGGCATTGGCACCGAGTACGCCATGATCGCTTTCGCGGCCTTCCTGCTCGGGCATTCGCTTTACAAGGGGGCGCTGTTCATGGTGGCCGGTTCGATTGACCACGAAGCAGGCACCAAGGACCTCACCAAACTGGGCGGCATGCGCAGCCTGATGCCCTGGACTGCAGGCGCCGCTCTGCTGGCCGCACTGTCACTGGCCGGTGTGCCGCCGCTGTTCGGCTTTATCGGCAAGGAGCTGATGCTCGAGGCCGTGCTGTCCGCCGGGCCTCTGCAGGGGCTTGTCGTCGCGCTGGCCGTGGTCTCCGCCATGATGACTGCGGCCATAGCCGCCGTGGTAGCGCTCAAGCCTTTCTATGGCCCTCGGGTCGAGACGCCCAAGCAACCTCACGAAGCGCCCCTGGCCATGCTCGCCGGGCCTGTCGTCCTGGCTGCTGTATCGCTTCTGTTCGGCCTGCTGCCCGGTGTCCCGGAGACCCTGCTGGTGACCGCGGCGGTCACGGCGGTGGCCGGCATGCCGCTCGATTTCTATTTGTCGCTCTGGCACGGTTTCAACCTGCCACTGCTGCTGTCGGTGGTCGGGCTGACCGGTGGTGCCATCTTGTACCGCTACTGGGATAGAACCCGCGAGCCCCTCGAGCGACTGATGACACGCCTGGATCGGTTCGCCCCGGAAACAGGCTATTTCAGGGCCCTGGATGGCATCATCTGGCTGTGTGACTGGCAGACGCGCATCCTGCAGAACGGCAAGATGGGCAACTACATGATTGTGCTGGTGATGACCACCGTGGTCATCGTGGGTTACACCCTGGCCGCCCAGCATGGCATTCAGTTCACTCTGGACTGGCAGGACATCAATTTCTACGAACTGGCCATTGTGGCCTTGCTGATGGTGACGGCCGTCTATGCCACCACCACCCGCTCCCGCCTGGGGGCGGTCGCCACCATGGGGGTACTCGGCTTCATGGTGGCACTGATCTTCATCCTGTTCAGCGCCCCGGACCTGGGTATCACCCAGGTTCTGGTCGAGACGCTGACCGTCATTCTGCTGGTGCTGGTGCTGTTCCGACTGCCCGGATTCGCGCGCTACTCGACGCTGTTCGAGATTCTGCGTGACGGCTTTGTCGCCGTTTCATTCGGCGCCCTGATGACCGTGCTGATTCTGGCCACCCTCGACGCCCGGATGTTCGAGCCGATTTCGAGCTACTTCGTCGAGGCCGCCTATCCGGAGGCGCTGGGACGCAATATCGTCAATGTGATTCTGGTCGACTTCCGGTCTCTCGACACATTGGGCGAACTGTTCGTGCTGGGCATTGCGGCGCTGGGGGTCTACTCCATGCTGAAATTGCGGGCGGAGAAGCTGAATGACTGAACCTGACAAGAAGATCATGAAGGACAACACCGTCATCCTGCATACGGCAGCGTTGGCGCTGCTGCCGCTGCAACTGTTGTTTTCGGTGTTCCTGTTGCTGCGCGGCCATGATGAACCGGGTGGCGGTTTTATCGCCGGGCTGGTCGGCGCCGGGGCTGTCGTGCTCTATTTGTTCGCCCATGGCGTGGACGCCACACGGCGCATCATTCGTTTTGACCCGCGCGACCTGCTGGGTATCGGCCTGCTGCTGGGTACGGTATCGGCCTTTCCTGCATTGCTGCGTGGCGAACCGTTTCTCACCGCACAGTGGTGGATCTTCGATCTGGCCGGCACAGAAATCAAGCTGTCGACCGTGCTGGTCTTCGATATTGGCGTCTATTTCGCAGTCGTCGGCACCATCCTGACGGTGGTGGTTTCACTGACCGAGGCCGAAGAATGAAACGTACCGGCGAACCTGACTACAAGCGACGGGAGGACATATGGAAACCCTGATGGCTTACGCCATAGGCGTTCTGTTCGGGTGCGCAGTCTACATGATGCTGCGACGCTCCATCGTCAAACTGGTGATCGGGCTGATCATCCTCAGCAACGCGGCCAACCTGCTGATCTTTGCCGTGTCCGGCATGACGCGGGGTGCCCCACCGCTGATTCCGGAAGGCATGCAACTGCCCGAAGGGGCCATTGCCGACCCACTGCCACAGGCACTGGTGTTGACCGCGATCGTCATTGCGTTCGGCGTGCTCGCCTTTTCCGTTGTGCTGATCCACCGAGCGTTTGAAGTCGTTGAAACCGATGATCTGGATCAGATGAAGGATACCGACACTTGAGTACCGAAGTCGCCCTTCCCGTCTTTATCCCGCTGCTGGCGGGTGTGCTGTCACTGATGCTCTGGCGTTCCCGCAAATGGCAGCGGCGCCTGGCAATCCTGGGGACCGGCCTGCTGCTGGCGTCGACCCTGTGGCTGCTCTCCAGCACGCTGGATCAGGGCTTTGTCGTCCTGCAGTTGGGGGGCTGGGCCGCCCCGTTCGGCATTACGCTGGTCGCCGACCTGCTGAGCGCCGTCATGGCGGTTATTACCGGCCTGATCGGTTTCGCCATCGCGCTCTACTCGCTGGGCACCATTCCCGACCGGCACGAGAAGTTCGGCTATTACCCCCTGATGCACCTGCTGCTGGCGGGTGTAGCCGGCTCTTTCCTGACCGGAGACATATTCAACCTGTTTGTCTGGTTCGAAGTCATGCTGCTGGCCTCCTTCGCACTGCTGACACTCGGTGGCGAGCGTGCGCAGATGGAAGGCGCCATCAAATACGTCACGCTGAACCTGTTCTCCTCCGCGCTGTTCCTGTCGGCCATCGGCCTGACCTATGGCCTCACCGGCACCCTGAACATGGCAGACCTGGCCTACAAGCTGAGTCAGGTCGAACATACCGGCATGGTCAATGTCGTGGCGTTGATGTTCATGATCTCGTTCGGCATCAAGGCAGCCGCCTTCCCACTGTTTTTCTGGCTGCCAGCGTCCTACCACACGCCACAGGTCGCCGTGTCTGCCCTGTTTGCCGGCCTGCTGACCAAGGTGGGCGTCTATGCCCTGTATCGTCTTTTCACACTGGTGTTTGTCGGTGACACCGGCTACACCCACACCATCCTGCTTTGGAGTGCCGCCCTGACCATGCTGACCGGGGTTCTTGGGGCGGCGGCCCAGTTCGAATTCCGCCGTATCCTGTCCTTTCACATTGTCAGCCAGATTGGCTACATCATGCTGGGCCTGGCTCTGTATACGCCGCTGGCCCTGCTGGGCGGCATCTTCTATCTGGTGCACAACATCATTGCCAAGACCAACCTGTTCCTGATCAGCGGCCTGACCTACCGCCTGCTCGGCAGCTATGATCTGAAGAAGCTTGGCGGGGTGTATCGGGAACGTCCGGGTATTGCCATTCTGTTTCTCGTTTCGGCCCTTGGCCTGGCGGGCATTCCGCCGTTGTCCGGTTTTTTTGCCAAGTTCCTGGTGATCAAGGCAGCTGTCGAAGTGGAGGCCTGGGTTGCTGTGGTTGTGGCCTTGTCGGTCAGTTTCATGACGCTCTACTCGATGATCAAGATCTGGGCTCAGGTCTTCTGGAAGCCGGTGCCCGAGGATGTGGACGCAACGCGATTGCGCAGCAAGGAACGGGACCCGGGGATGGTCTGGCTGCTGACCCCCATTATCGGACTCGCGGCCTTGGTGGTACTCTTTGGTGTCTGGGCCGAGCCGCTGTATCAGGTATCCAGCGATGCCGCCGCACAACTGCTGAATCCGGCCGGTTATATTGAAGCCGTACTGGGGGTCACACCATGATCGGTTTTTTTGCCAACGTACTGCTCGCTCTGGCCTGGACTGTGCTGTCGGGCAATCTGTCCGTACTCAACATGATCTTCGGCTTTGTGCTCGGCTATGGCGCACTGGCCATACTGCAGCCAGGCGCGCCCATACTGGCCGGCTACGCCCAGCGTGTGCCACGTTTTGTGATCTTTATACTCTTTTTCATCAGGGAGCTGGTGAAGGCCAACGTCAAGGTCGCGTTCGACGTACTGACTCCGCCCTGGCATATGCAGCCAGGTGTTATTGCCATGCCGCTGAAAGCGAAAACCGACCTGGAGATTACCATGGTAGCCAACTTGATCTCCCTGACGCCCGGTACACTCAGCCTGGACGTGTCCAATGACCGGCGGGTGCTGTTCATTCACGCCATGTTTTTGCAGGATGAGAAATCACTGCGTGATGACCTGCATGAAATTGAACGTCGCATTCTGCAGATCATGCGCTGAGGAGCCTGACCTTGATCAATCCACTAGTCATCAATCTGGTCTATCTGCTGCTGTCGCTGTCGGTGCTTCTATCGTTTATCCGTCTGGCCAAGGGGCCGTCCCTGCCCGACAGGGTTGTGGCGCTGGAACTGATCGCCACCATGGTGGTGGCCATCATCGGCGTACATGCCATTGATACCGGGGTAGCCAGCTTTCTGGATATCGCCATCGTGCTGGCACTGACGGCCTTCCTGGCGGCCATCGGGTTTGCCCGCTTCCTGGAACGCGGAGGGCCACGTGATGATTGAGATACTGGTATCCATCTTTCTGCTCAGTGGTGCCTCATTGGGCTTGCTGGCCGCCATCGGCATCATTCGTCTGCCGGATCTGCTGACGCGCATGCATGCCTCCACCAAGTCGGGCGCCCTGGGCACCGCCATGATCATGGTGGGCGTCATGCTGGCCTTCATGGAACCGGTTGTCACCTTTCGTGCCTTCGCGATCATCATGTTCATCATGATCACCTCACCCGTTGCCGCCCATGTCATCGCACGCGCCGGCTACTTTGTCGGCGTCTCACTGTGGGACGGTACGGTTAAGGACATGCTGAAGGAAAGCTATGATCCGGAGTCGCATTATCTGCGCAGCGGCTTTGAAGGCATGGATGACGATGGCGAAACGGATGACATGGATGAATCGGAGGACCAGGCCCGCTGACTTTCAGCGGGACTCCTGCTGCTTCTCGACCTGACCCTTGATGTTGTACCGACGATTCATGCCCAGTTGCAGCACCCGGTAGAGCAGCCGTCGCGGCATGTGTCTGATCAACAGACCAAGCAGTTTGTAGTGCCACCCCGGCGAGCTGACAATCCGCCCCTTCTCCAGATCACGCAGCGAGCGCTCGACCACCCAGGAAGCCGGAAAGGCCCGGGTAAGCCCGTGGTTCTTGTAGAAGGTTTCGGGGTCCAGCCCGATACGGCTGTGAAAGTCCGTCACGACAAACCCGGGGCACAGCACCTGAAAGCGGATTTCCGTATCGTGGTAAGCCATGGCGAGCGTTTCCGTGAACAGGCGGACAAAGCCTTTGGTCGGCCCATAGAGCGGGCTGCCCGCAGTGGGTATCCAGGACGCCAGCGAGGCGACGTTGATCAGCAGCCCCCGCTGCTGCTCCAGTGCCGGCAGCGCGGCATGCGCCAACTGCACAGTGGCATCCATGTGCACCCGCATCAGGCGCCGATGCTGGGCCGGGGTCATCAGGTGGAAAATGCCATCATCTGAATAGCCCGCATTGTTGATCAGGCCATACAGATCGGGCACCTCGCGCACTGCCGCCTCCAGAGCCACCAGTTCCTCTTCATCTCCCAGTTCGACCGCCTGGGTGGTGACATGGATGCCGTGGCGTTCGCGCATTTCGTCAGCCTGCGGCTCCAGCACCGACATGCGGCGCCCGGTCAGCCAGAGGTCGTGGCCCCGGGCGGCAAGTACCCGGGCATAGGCAGCACCAATGCCACTGGTGGCACCGGTAATCAGTACCAGCCGGCCATCAGCCCGGCGCTGCGGTGGTGTTATCTGCAGGTTCATGGATCACAATACTGTTCAAGGACCAAAGTCCGACTTTAGCAACCCTGGGCACACGGCGCCAGATCATCAGCGCATTGCCGATGACATTGCGGCGTCGCGCAACAAATCGCCTTGCATGTCAGCAGATCTCAAATGAATTTGCTATCATCAACTTATTGACAGAGAGATGTGGCGCCTGCGACGGCAGTCAGACAATAATAAGAAATCGGACGCACAGGGTCATGACCGAGAAACTCACAACCTATCAGGTGCTGCTGCACCGTATGGTGTATCAGAAGCTGCAGTGGCTTGATTACTATGGTGAACGGGAGGTCCCCGCCGCTACGGAGGCCTGCCACACCTTTGCCGATCTGGTGGTGCAAACCCAGGCCGACTGTCCGGACGCCTATCTGGTCAATTTGCATGATGCCTGCTTGGCACTGTGCTTCAGGTCGGGTCAGTCAGGAGCATTTGGCGAAACCCTGGGCAGGCTGTTCAACAATGCGCGTGAAATCTATATCGCACACTTCTACAGTGACCCGATTCGCGTGCTGCCGAGTGACCACCCCAGGTTCGACTGGGAAAAGCACGCCAGTCCGCCGCAGAATCCGGCTGCCATCGATGTCAATGCACTGACTGAGCCTCTACCCCCGCCCGAGCAGGTGCGGGTGCGCGCCGAACCCCCTCCACGCTGGGTCATGCCCGCCACCCTGTCCGCGGTTTTTTCACTGGCGGTCGTGTTCATTCTGATCGGGCTGGCACAGTAGCCCGCCCCGATGGCGCATGCTAGACTGACGATCCAGTAATTGACGACCCTCCGCATCATGCCGCTTGACCCCAAACCGACCCCCCATCCACCGCCCCTGTGCATACTCGAATTGCTGCTGCGCCTGGAAGGCTGCCAATCAGATCAGGAGAAGCGGCAGCGCCTGGCCCCGCTGCATCGCCACTGGGGGCGCAAGAGCCATATCGCCATTCGAGAAGAGCCCACAGAGCGCGAGCCGGAGCGCGCCGTATTGACCATAGTGATAGGATTGCACAATGAGGCCGAATCACGCCGGGAGACCGACGACCTGCTGGCCTGGTGTGAAAGAAACCTCAGCGCCTGGGTAGAAACTTATCAGGTCACCAATGCCTGAGCCGAAAGGACTTCCATGATGGACTTCAAGACACTCGAGAATCAGCCCATTGGCACACGCATCGATCTGGATCTGCTGCTGGGTCAGGTGCGCTGGAATCCGGATGGCCTCATTCCCGCCATCGCGCAGCAACAGGACACCGGAGAGGTGCTGATGCTGGCTTGGATGAATGAGCAGGCCTTGCGGGAAACGCTGAGCACGGGCCAGGTCTGCTACTGGAGTCGATCACGCCAAACCTACTGGCGCAAAGGGGAAAGCTCAGGCCATCGACAGCGCCTCGTCGAAGCCCGGCTGGACTGCGACGGCGACGCCCTGTTACTGCTGGTCAACCAGCAGGGCCCGGCCTGCCACACTTACAGACCCAACTGTTTTTACGTTCAGGTCAACGACACCGGTGGTACCATCATCTCGCAACCAGAGTGATCCACCGGATTTAGCGATAGAACCAATACGACGTACTTACAATCTGGCTTCGAACCGACTGCGTAGTTCATCTTCGTTATTGCTGCGTCATAGTGCTGAGGTTTTGACCATGTCTGTGCGTCTACACTGCTGCTGGGTTCTTGTTACCTTCATGGCATTGCCTGCGACGGCAGAAGAGGCCATTGTGGACCGTGTACGGCCTCTGATTCAGGCCCAGTATGACGCCATGGATGCGGCCATGGTGCAGCAGCCCTATTCCACGCGCTCCATCGTCGCCCGCCGCGACAATGACCCGCGCGAGGAGATCACCACCTTCCGCCCGGACCGACCGCCCGGCGAGCGGGAACGACTGGAAACCGTCAATGGCGAGCCACCAGACCGCAGCGATCAGCGGCGCTTCAATCGTCGCCCGCAGCCTGATGAGCGCGACGACCAGCCGATTCGCCTGCAGATCGACTATGACACGCTGCACCTGCTGGAACAGCAGGATGACCAGTTGCGGCTGGGGTTTTCCACTGTGCTGCTGCTGGATGGTGAAGAAAGCGACTATGGCCGGCTGTTCCGGGGCGAATTGATCTGGGATGACCGCGAAGAATTTCTCGTTCAGGTCGACATGCATCTGACTGAAGCCTTCAGCTACCGGTTCTTCAACCTGGAAGGGTTCACCGTCAGCGAGACCTTCCGCAAGCTGGACGGTCGTCTGGTGCGCGACGAATACAGCCATGATATCGAGCTGCGCAATCGGCTGCTCGACCTGTCCAATACGGCAAACATAGAATTCATTTACGACACGGATGACGTATAAGTATCGAGACATGGCCAAGCGGTTTCTTAACAAAACTGCCATTTCTTCACCCCGCCTGCATATGTTACGGTGGCAGGTTCCGCAGATTTTTGCGGTAGACATTCAAGCAGCAACACAGGATCTCGCAATGATTGCGCAAGACAAAGCGGTAGCCATTCAATATTCGGTAAAAGACGACACCGGTACACAGGTAGACAGCTCGGAGGGCCGTGGTCCCCTCTGGTACCTGCACGGGCACAACAACATCATCCCCGGCCTGGAAAAGGCGTTGGAAGGCCTGCAGGAAGGTGACGCCTTTGATGCCGACGTTCCGGCAGAAGAAGCCTACGGCGAACACCGCGAGGAACTGGTGCAGCGCGTGCCCATGGAAGCCTTCCAGGGTGTGGAGAAAGTCGAAGTCGGCATGGTCTTCAATGCCCAGACTGACGGCGGTCCCCTTCAGGTCGCCGTGACCGAAGTGGATGAAGACGCCGTGGTGGTGGATGGCAACCATCCGCTGGCCGGCAAGGCACTGGCGTTCTCCGGCAAAGTAGAAACGGTCAGAGAAGCCAGCTCCGAAGAGCTAGAACACGGACACGTACACGATGGTGACGCCGCGAACTGATCCCGCGCTGTCATTGAACTGATGCAGCCGCCGACGCCCGTCGGCCAGGCTGCGTCAGTCACCTCACCCTATTTGGGCCCCGCACCCAGTGCAGAATCACTTTACTTTTTTGCTGCATCATCGGACAGTAGGCTCACTTTGCACTCACCGGTTTATCATTGCCGCTGTCCGGTGCCCCAGCAGTCAAGGATGCCTCCATGCATATCGCCTTGCTCACTCAAGAGCCCAACAACTACACATCAACACGACTGCGTGATGAAGCGCTGGCGCGCGGGCACAGCATAGACGTCGTTGATACGCTGCACTGCTATATGGACATTGCCACGGCCAACCCGACCGTGCGTTACCATGGGGCCGAATTGCCGAACTATGACGCCGTCATCCCGCGTATCGGAGCCAGCATTACTTTTTATGGCACAGCCGTGGTGCGCCAGTTCGAAATGATGGGGACCTTTTGTGTCAATGAATCGGTGGCCATCAGTCGCTCCAGAGACAAGTTGCGGTCACTGCAGCTCATGTCTCGCAAAGGCGTGGGCATGCCCAAAACCGGCTTCGCCCATGCACCCGACAATACGCGCGACCTGGTCAAGAAGGTGGGCGGAGTGCCCGTGGTGATCAAGCTGCTCGAGGGAACACAGGGGGTCGGTGTGGTGCTGGCCGAAACCTGGAAAAGTGCCGAAAGCGTCATAGACGCCTTTTCCGGCCTCAAAACCAATATTCTGGTGCAGGAATTCATCAAGGAAGCAGAAGGCAGTGACATTCGCTGCCTGGTCATCGATGGCAAGGTGGTCGCCGCCATGAAACGCACCGCCGCCGATGGTGACTTCCGCTCCAACCTGCATCGCGGAGGTACGTCGGAAGTGGTGCGTATCACCAAGGAAGAGCGGGCGACCGCGGTCAAGGCCGCGCAGGTAATGGGCCTTAACGTCTGTGGCGTCGACCTGCTGCGCTCCAGCCGGGGCCCTCTGGTGATGGAGGTGAACTCATCGCCCGGCCTCGAAGGCATCGAACGCGCCACCGGCAAGAACCTGGCCGGCGCCATCTATCAATTCATTGAACAGCGGGCACGGCCCAACGCCACCAACACGCGTGGCAAAGGCTGACCATGGACGACCTGATCATAGGCGGTTTTCGCATCCAGCCCGGCGAGCGACGCCTGATAGAACTGCCCATTGCCAAGCTCTACACCGATACCGATGTCAATCTGCCCATCCATGTGATTCGCGGCCGACGCCCGGGCCCCACCGTCTTCGTGTCGGCGGCCATCCATGGTGATGAACTCAATGGTATCGAAGTCATCCGGCGCCTGCTCAAGGGCGACTATCGAGGATTTCGCGGCACCCTGATCGCGGTGCCCATGGTCAACGTCTATGGCGTTCTGGCCCAGACGCGCTATCTGCCCGACCGGCGCGACCTGAACCGGGCCTTCCCGGGGTCGCGCAAGGGGTCTCTGGCCGGGCGACTGGCCGACCTGTTCACCCGCGAAATAGTGGCGCAGAGCGACTACGGGATCGACCTGCACACCGGCGCCATTCATCGCACCAACCTGCCCCAGATTCGCGGCAACATGGACGATGAGGCAACCCGTGAGCTGGGCAGTGTGTTTGGCGTGCCGGTGCTGATCAACAGCGATCTCAGGGATGGGTCACTGCGCCAGGTAGCCGATGAGATGGGCGTCAAGATGCTGCTGTATGAAGCGGGAGAAGCCCTGCGCTTCGACGAGATCTGTATTAGAGCCGGCCTGCGCGGCATCGAGAATGTGCTGCGTCATCTGGGCATGTTCGGCAGTCGTCGCCGACCGCGCAAGGTGCCTACACCGGTGCTGGCCAGAGACTCCGGCTGGATTCGTGCTACAGGGTCCGGGCTGGTGATTCATCACCGGCAACTGGGCGATGCGGTCGAAGCCGGCGACCTGCTGGCGGAAATCACCTCACCCTATCACCCTGACAGCGTCAGCGTGACCGCACCCAGATCGGGCATCATCATCGGGAAGCAGCAAATCCCGCTGGTGCAGGATGGAGAGGCCATGTACCACCTGGCCTATTTCCGGCGCATGGAAACCGCCACCGAGCGGGTGGAAGCCTTCCAGACCGACTTTCAATCAGAAATCGAAGCAGAGGATGACGCCTGACAGCAGCAGTCTCTGCCACTGTCAGGCCACATTCGATCAACCCGGGCTCAGGCCCCGCAGGCGTTCCGAACGCCGACGCAACAGTTCCAGCGTGGTCAGCAGCATGATGGAAATCAGCACCAGCAGACTCGCCACGGCCAGGATGGTCGGACTGATCTGTTCGCGGATACCGGACCACATCTCGCGCGGTATCGTACGCTGCTCGACACTGGCCAGGAAGAGCACGATGACGATTTCATCAAAGGACGTGATGAAGGCGAACAAGGCCCCGGAAACAACCCCAGGCAGGATCAACGGCATCTGCACCTTGCGGAAGGTCGTGATCGGGTCTGCACCCAGACTGGCGGACGCCTTGGTCAGAGAGTTGTCGAACCCGACCAGGGTCGCCGTAACGGTAATCACCACAAAGGGAGTACCCAGAACCGCGTGGGCCAGAATAACGCCCGGGAAAGTACCTGCCAGATTCACGCTGGAATAGAAGAAGAACATACCGGCAGCGGAAATGATCAGCGGCACAATCATCGGTGAAATCAGCAACCCCATGATCAGGCCCTTGTAGGGCATCTCGGAACGCGACAGCCCAAGCGCGGCCAGTGTGCCCAGAGTAGTCGCAATTATCGTGGAAAACACACCGATAAACAGAGAATTGCGGATGGACCGCATCCACTGGGAAGACGAGAACAACTGCTCGTACCAGCGCAACGAGAAACCTTCCGGGTTCAGTGTCAGCATTTCAGTGGTAAAGGTGAAATACGGCTGCGCATTGAAACTGAGCGGCACCATGATGATGATCGGCGCAATCAGGAAGAAAAAGATCAGGCAGCAGATGAAGCGAAAGGCGTAATACCAGAAGCGCTCCAACGGACCTGCATAAGTCGGTAATGCCATTGTCGAAATTCTCCCTTAACCCAGTTTGATGTCTGCACCGACCAGCTTGTTATAAGCCCAGTACAGTATCAGTACACTGATCAGCAGCATGGAGCCCAGAGCAGCGGCGAGACCCCAGTTCAGGGAGGTCTGCATATGATAGGCAATCATGTTGGAAATCATGCGCCCGGACTGTCCGCCTACCAATGCTGGCGTGATGTAGTAGCCGATGGAGATGATGAACACCAGCACCCCACCGGCGCCGATGCCGGGCAGTGTCTGCGGCACATAGACCCGCCAGAAGGCCGTCCAGTTGTTGGCCCCCAAACTGCGCGCGGCGCGCAGATATGATGGCGGAATGGTTTTCATCACGCTGTAGAGCGGTAACACCATGAAGGGCAGCAGTATGTGCGTCATGGCGATGATAGTACCCGTCATGTTGTACATCAGGCTGAGCCGGTTTCCGGTGTCTATGATGCCCAGGTTGACCAGAGACGAATTGATCACCCCCTGCTGCTGCAGCAAGACAATCCAGGAGGTGGTGCGCACCAGCAGGGACGTCCAGAACGGCAGCAACACCATAATCATCAACAGGTTGGCATAGCGCATGGGCAGGTGCGCCATCCAGAAGGCAATCGGAAAACCGAGCAGCATGGTCAGCACCAGAATCACCGCGCTCATGGCGAAGGTGCGCCCGAACAGATTCATGTAGATCCGCTGGTGCTCGGCTCGCATCTCGATACTGCCATCGGCGGCATAACGCCGATCCGTCGCGGCAACGTAGTAGGACGCCGTCAACGGGCGGCCTTCGCGCTTGATGATCTGGTAAATATCGGGATTGCCCCAGAGCCGATGAGCGTCCAGGAACTGCTCCTTGTAGGGGGGTTCCATGTCGGCCACAGTGCGCGCTGTGCGGGTGAATGCCCCGCGCGCGGCGCTGATCTCGTAATTGAGACGGACCGCCAGTGGCCCCACCCGCCGGTTTTCCTGGGCAATTGCAAGATCTTCACGGAGGGCGGCGAACACCGGTTCATCCGGTACGTCCTGCCCGTCCCAGTCCTGCATGGCTTCCAGAGTGCGCGGCAAGGTATTGATAATGGTCGGGTTGTCGACACTCCGCCACATCATCTGGCCGATAGGTACGATAAAGCTGACTATCAGAAACAGCAGCAGCGGCGATACAAATGCGAAAGCAATAATCTTGCGGCGACGCTCCGCCGTCTTCAGACTGGCTTTCAGTGGCCTGCCATCTGCAGTAACCAGCTTGCCGTCGCGCATGTGATCATTCGGCGAGGCTTCGCTTGCGCTCTGTTGCATGAGGGTTTCCTATTTCCACAGTCGTGTGGTGCTACAACGTCAGGCCCGCCCGGCGTCCGAGCCAGCCCGATTCAATTCAGAGCCCGAGGGGCCGACGCCAACAGGCGTCGCCCCCGGGCATTCAACTTACTGAAGCATCCAGTTGGCGAAGCGCTCACGCAGCTCGTCGCCGTAGTCTGTCCAGAAGTCGTTATCCAGCAGGATCGGTGAGAAGTAGTTGTCCGGGTTGGTCGGCATGTGTTCGTTCATGTCGATACCCAGATCAGCATGATCTCCGACCAGCGGTGCTGAAGACGCACGTGCCGGACCATAGGAGATGTACTTGGCCTGATCCGCCAGACGCTGAGTGTCAGTCGCCCAGTACAGGTAGTCCATGACCGCGTCTATGTTCGGGCCATAGGGTACTACCCAGCCATCCCACTCAACGACCTGACCATCCCAGATGATTTCGAACGGCTGACCTTCAACCTCGGAGGCGTCAAAGATACGGCCGTTGTAACCGGTAGAGAAGGCTACTTCCTGGTCTGCCAGCAACTGCGGTGACTGTGCACCTTCTGTCCAGAAAATCAGGTGGTCCTTGATGGTATCCAGCTTGGCGAAGGCACGATCCTGACCTTCCGGTGTTTCCAGAACGTCATAGATGTCGTCCGGGTGTACGCCATCCGCATACAGGGCCCACTCCAGGTTCACACCGGGACGGTCCTGCAGGGCACGACGACCGGGGAAGTCTTCAACATTGAAGAAGTCGTCAATGCTGTTCGGCTGGTTGTCTTCCGGGAACATCTCGGTGTTGTAGGCAACAACCGTGGAGTAAACGATCTGCGGGATGAAGCACTCACCCAGGCTACCGGGCAGGAAGTCTTCGCTGGCCGGTGTGCCGTCAGGAGCAGACGCCAGCATTTCGTCATGATCGATCGGCATGATAATGCCTTCGTCACAGGCCAACTGGGCATCCGAAGGCAGCATGTCCACCAGGTCCCAGGAGATGTTGCCCGCCTGGCTCTGGGCACGCAGGCCCGCCAACGCATTCGCGGAACCATCATCATTCGAGATGCTGACGTGCGGATTCTCTTCCATCCAGGGGTTGTGATAAGCGCGCACCTGGCTTTCAGTGTAGGCACCGCCCCAGGAGACGATGGTCAGGCTGACCGGGGTCTGCGCCACTACATAGGCGCCGGTGGCCATGGCGACTGCGGCTGTGACACCCATTATCTTGTACTTGGGATTTCTCATCTGTTCGTCCTCGTTGCGTTGGTAATTGGGCGACTCTAGCTGGGCCCATTTCTTATGTTGTCGGTTCTTGTTTTAAGCTGCGTGCCTTCCCGGCCATCCAGCCGGCAACCCCGTCAGCCCACTATGCCTGTGGCAATGGCCGTTCTCAGGCGTCCAGTGCCCGGCAATCCTCTTGCGACCAGCCCACGCGAATGGACTGGCCTTCGGATACGATATGCTGATCCGCCGCGTTCGGCAGTTTCATGATGAAATCGCTGGTTCCGCAAATGCTCAGGCGTGAGCGGATGTGGTCGCCCAGGTAGATCAACTCTTCAACACGCGCTTCGAAGCTGTTTTCCGGAGTCGCCTTGCCATCGATCATGAAGGCCCGCTCCGGGCGCAGTGACAAGGTGGTGCGCTCGCCGACATCGCCTACATTGACGCGTAGCGCCTTCACCAGGGATCCGTCGGCCAGCTTCACGTCCGCATAGTCGCCGTTTACCGCTTCAACGGTGCCGTTCATCTTGTTGTTTTCACCGATGAACTGGGCGACAAACGCATTCTCGGGGCGCTCATACAAGTCAGCCGGCTTGGCCAATTGCTGGATGCGACCGTCATCAAACACGGCGATGCGGTCTGACATGGTCAGGGCTTCAGTTTGATCGTGCGTCACATAAACGACGGTGACCCCGAGCTGTTCATGCAGATGCTTGATCTCGTACTGCATACTTTCACGCAGATTCTTGTCCAGCGCGCCCAACGGCTCATCCATCAGGACCAGCTCCGGCTCGAACACCAGAGCCCGTGCCAGCGCCACGCGCTGCTGCTGACCACCGGACAACTGGGCCGGACGGCGACCGATGAAGTTTTCCATTTGCACCATGGCCAGCGCACGCTTGATTTTCTCTTCGCGCTCGCTCTTGCCCATACCCCGAACCTCCAGCGGAAAACCGAGGTTCTCGCCAATGGTCATGTGCGGAAAAAGGGCGTAGTTCTGGAATACCATGCCGATGCCACGCTTGTGCGGCGGGATATTGTTGATAGGCTTGCCGTCGATGAGGATCTCGCCGAAGGTGGCGGTTTCGAACCCGGCCAGCATCATGAGGCAGGTGGTCTTGCCGGATCCTGACGGCCCTAGCATGGTCAGGAATTCGCCTTTGTCGATGGCCAGGTTGAGGTCCTTGACCACCAGCTCTTCACCATCATAGGTCTTCTGGACCCGATCAAACACTACATACGGATCTGAATTGTCAACGTGCTCCAAGGGAGGCCTCCTAAGCCGAATTCTTGTTGATCGCTTCCTGTGCACTCTCACGCTGACGAGCACCAACATCGCAAACGAACTGATCGCGATTGCGAGTCGTTGCGCGTCATCTTGTCAGTGGCCAGTCAGAAGCTGACCGTTTTACCGGTTCAAGGCTTGTTATTGTTTACTGCCTTGTGACCGGAAGGCTAGGCAATTGCGGTGATCAGACCGCGATTGATTTGCCAGTTGCTGAGCAGGCATAACATTTCGTCATACCTTTATGTTCACTATACATTTAATCACTTGAGCCAGATTGCGCAACCCATAGCTGATATTTTTCTTAACAAAAATACGTCCACCACCCCGAGGATACCGAGACGACGCTTTCAGTGATCAGGATTCAACCCCATGCTGCCGCGCTCGTTCGATGTAAAGGGCGCGCAAGCGATTTACCAGAGGCCCCGGGGTTCCTGAACCAATCTTTACACCATCAATTTCAACTACCGGCATTACAAACGCGGTTGCCGAGGTCAAAAAAGCCTCATCGGCCGCCTGAGCTTCTGCCACCGAGAAGGGTCTTTCTTCCACCGACATACCGGTTTCATCCGCCAATGCCAGAACCGCCAGGCGGGTAATGCCCGGCAGTATGCGCGGACTCAGTTGCCGGGTAATGATTTTCTCACTCTTGATGATGTAGGCGTTGTTGGAAGTGCCTTCAGTCACCAGGCCTTCCTCGACCATCCAGGCATCATCTGCCCCGGCCTGCCGGGCCATCATTTTGCCCATCGACGGATACAGCAATTGCACCGTCTTGATGTCCCGGCGCAGCCAGCGCAGGTCATCAATGGTCTTGATGGTCAGACCGCGCTGCGCGGCCGGGTTGTCGAGCAATCCTTTGGCCTGGGTGAACAAAACCACGGTGGGCACCAGATCGTCCGACCAGGCAAAATCGCGATCCTCTGCACCCCGTGTGACCTGCAGGTAGATCAGGCCTTCGGTCAGTCCATTGCGCCGTCTGATCTCCTCGTGCAGTGCGGTCCACTCTTCCATGGTGTGGGGGTTCGGAATATCCAGCTCGGACAGGGAGCGAGCAAGGCGCTTGCAGTGCCGTTGGAAATCAATCAGACCACTGTCCAGCACGGAAGTGACCTCATAGACACCATCGGCCATCAGAAACCCGCGATCGAACACCGACACCCGGGCGTCCTCTTCCGGGTACCAGTTGCCGTTGACATAAACCGTTCTGCTCATTGCATGTCCTCTGTTGTAGTCTGCTCAGCCCCAAAGTGCGCGTGCCGGCGGATGAACGCCCTGCGCGTCATAGCGCAACGGGCTGGCGCGATCTTCAGCCAGCAGCAGGGGGCCGTCCAGGTCGGTAATGGCGACGCCCTGAGCCACCAAAACCGCCGGCGCCATGGCCAGCGAGGTGCCGACCATGCACCCCACCATGACCTGAAAGCCGTTTTTCAGCGCGGCAGCCTTGAGCGCCAGCGCTTCTGTCAGGCCGCCAGTCTTGTCCAACTTGATATTGACCATGTCGTAGCGCCCTGCCAGCGCCTGCAGGCTTTGACGATCATGACAGGATTCGTCGGCACAGACCGGCAGCGGGCGATCCATCTCGGCCAGCAGTTCGTCCTCGCCAGCCGGCAAAGGCTGCTCGACCATGGTAACCCCCAGACGCAGCAGATGCGGCGCCAGCTCCCGATACACCTCAGCCGTCCAGCCTTCGTTGGCATCCACGATAATCCGCGAGTCCGGCGCTCCGGCACGCACGGCCTCCAGACGCGGCATGTCGTCCGGTGTACCCAGCTTGATCTTGAGCAGCGGACGATGCGCATGGCGGGCGGCTGCATCCTGCATGCGCTCCGGCGAGTCCAACGACAGAGTGAATGCCGTGACTTCAGGTTGTGGCGGCGGCAGGCCGGCCAGCTCCCATACCCGGCACTCCCTCTGGCGGGCTTCCAGGTCCCACAGTGCACAGTCGACTGCATTGCGCGCTGCGCCTGGTGGGAGCAGCGATTGCAGGCTGCTGCGGTCCAGTATTACCGGCAACGAAGTGATCTGCGCGGTGACACTGTCCAACGTTTCGTCATAGCGGGCATAGGGCACACACTCACCGCGCCCGACAACACCTTCCGACTCGGCCTCAACAGTCAGCACGCTGGCTTCCGTGCGCGAACCCCGGGCAATGGTAAAGACCTCGGCCAAGCGAAAGGACTCCGCCCGAACGCTCAGTGTTACCCGGCTCACGACAACTCATCCAGCGCTTCTACCAGTCGCGCCGCCCCATAGCGATAGGGGTCTACCGTGGGCAGTCCCATACGGGCTTCCACTTCGGTCAGGTATTTTTCCGCCAGCGCTTCGGTCAGCCCGGCTGTGTTGATGGATATGCCGACCACCTTGCACTCGGGGTTGGCGATATGGGCCATCTGCAGAGACAGATCACGCAATGCCTCCAGAGTCGGCAATTCATAACCCGGAAGACCGCGCATATGTTCCCTTGTCGGCTCATGACAGAGAATCAGCGCGTCGGGCTGGCCCCCGTGAATCAGCGCCAGAGTGACCCCGGAATAGGAGACATGAAACAGCGAGCCCTGCCCTTCTATCAAATCCCAGTGATCCGGGTCGTTGTCCGGAGTCAGCCACTCCACCGAGCCGGCCATGAAGTCGGCCACCACTGCATCGAGCGGGATCCCCTCACCGGTGATCAGAATGCCGGTCTGCCCGGTGGCGCGAAAGCTGGCCTTCATGCGGCGAGCTTTCATTTCCCGGTGCATGGCAAGGCCGGTATACATCTTGCCCACCGAGCAGTCGGTACCCACGGCCAGGCAACGCTTACCGGTTCTCTTCCTGCCGTTGGCAATGGGGTACTCGACCTGCGGCACCCTCACATCGAACAACTGTCGGCCGTGCTTTTCGGCAGCGGCCACCAGCCGGGGCTCGTCGACCAACAGATTGTGCAGCCCGGAAGCCAGATCGAAGCCGGCGGCCAGTGCCTCTTCCAGCACATCCAGCCAGGCCTCGGAGATGACACCTCCACGATTGGCCACACCGATTACCAAGGTTCTGGCACTGGCGTCGAGTGCGGTTTGCAGGCCCATGTCCGGCAGACCGAGATCGGCCTTGCAACCCGGGAGGCGCAGTTGCCCGAGTGCGTATTCCGGTCGCCAGTCTTTGATGCCCTGAGCCACTTTGGCCGCCAGGGCGTCCGGCGCGTCGCCGAGAAACAACAGATAAGGTGTATTGATCATGTTACAGCTCTCCCTGGCATTCCGCCGGCAGTCAGTTGTGATGTCCCCCATGATAGATGAGGCTGGACGATTAGAGAACCTGCGGCGCCTTTGGGCATGACTGTGTCGTAAGCAGGAAATTACGCCCAAAGGAAAGTGCCATGATGCGATGACACACGGCCAATGCCCTGTCCTGACCGACTGGCGCAGACCCTTCACTGAATCCAGGAGACACGTGAGCATGCCCTCTTTCCCCTCTGATATCGAGATTGCGCGCGGCGCTGACATCAAGCCTATCACCGACATTGCGGCCGGCCTCGACATCCCTTCCGATGCGCTGCTGCAGTATGGCCACTACAAAGCAAAACTGAGCGAAAAGTTTCTGCGTCAAACGGGTGAGCGGCAAGATGGCAAACTGATTCTGGTGACCGCCATCACGCCCACACCGGCGGGTGAAGGCAAGACCACTACCTCCGTGGGTCTGGGCGATGCACTCAACCGTATCGGCAAGAAAACCATCACCTGTCTGCGCGAACCCAGCCTGGGGCCCTGCTTCGGGGTCAAGGGCGGTGCCGCCGGTGGCGGCTATGCGCAGGTGATTCCGATGGAAGACATCAACCTGCACTTCACCGGTGACTTTCATGCCATTGGCAGTGCCCACAACCTGCTGGCGGCCATGGTGGACAATCACATACACTGGGGCAATGAACTGAACATCGACCCGCGCCGCATCTTCCTGCGTCGGGTGGTCGACATGAACGACCGGGCGCTGCGCCACATCATCAACAGCCTGGGTGGCGTCGGCAACGGCTATGTGCGCGAAGACGGCTTCGACATCACTGTGGCCTCCGAGGTCATGGCCATTTTCTGTCTTTCCCGCTCACTGGAAGAACTGGAAGAGCGGCTGGGCAAGATCATTGTGGCCCAGACCCGGGAGCGCAAGCCGGTCACCGCTGCCGAGCTGAAAGCCAACTCGGCCATGGCCGTGCTGCTGCGCGAGGCGTTCAGCCCCAATCTGGTACAGACTCTGGAAAACAACCCGGCGTTCATTCACGGCGGTCCCTTTGCCAACATCGCCCATGGCTGCAACTCGGTCATGGCCACCACCACGGCGTTGAAACTCTCCGATTATGTGGTCACCGAAGCCGGCTTCGGCGCTGATCTGGGCGCCGAGAAATTCTTCGACATCAAATGCCGCAAGGCCGGCCTGCACCCCAATGCGGCCGTGGTGGTCGCCACCGCCCGCGCACTGAAAATGCACGGCGGCGTCTCCCGCGAGGACCTGGGTCAGGAAAATGTCGAAGCCGTTGTTCAGGGCTGCGAAAACCTGGCGCGCCACATCCGCAATGTAAAGACCTTCGGCGTGCCGGTGGTGGTCGCCATCAACCGCTTCCACAATGACACCGATGCCGAACTGGAGGCGATTCGCGAGGTGGTCGCAGAACAGGGCTCCGAGGCCATCATCTGCACCCATTTCAGCGACGGCAGCGCCGGCGCTGAAGAGTTGGCTCATGCCGTGGCCAAGCTGGTCGACGGTGGCGTCAGCCAGTTCGCTCCGCTCTACAGCGACGAACTGCCGTTGTGGGAAAAAATCCGTACCATTGCCACCACCCTTTACGGCGCGCACGACATCATGGCCAACCAGAAGGTGCGTGACCAGATTCATGAATTCCAGGAAGCAGGCTACGGCCACTTCCCGATCTGCATGGCCAAAACCCAGTACAGTTTTTCCACCGATCCGGATTTGAAGGGCGCACCCTTTGATCATGAAGTGCCCATCCGTGAAGTGCGCCTGTCCGGCGGTGCCGAGTTCCTGGTGGTGGTCTGTGGTGATGTGATGACCATGCCGGGCCTGCCGCGCAACCCGGCCGCCGAGCACATTGGTCTGGATACCGAAGGCAATATTGTAGGGCTGTCCTGAGACGCCCGCCAACCCGCACGCAACTGAAGAGGACTGAGCCATGACCACTAAAACTCGACGCCGTCGCGGTGGCGGCAGCGCAGACCGCCGCGCCAGAGCGTCCGCTCCGGTCGAGATCGTTCCCTACATCACTCGGAACATCCCGGTCTTCGAGGTTCTGGACGAAGACGGGCTGGCGCTGATTGAGCACAATGCCGATCGTATTCTGGAGGAGATCGGCATCGAGTTCCGGGGCGACCCGGAAGCGCTCGACCTGTGGCGCGCGGCCGGTGCCGATGTGCAGGGTGAGCGGGTGCGTATGCCCAAAGGCCTGTGCCGCCAGTTGATTCAGGACAATGCACCACGCGAATTCACCCAGATTGCACGCAATCCTCTGCGCAATGTGCAGATCGGCGGCAAGAACACGGTGTTTGCACCGGCCTATGGCAGCCCCTTTGTGCGCGATCTGGACAAGGGCCGCCGCTATGCAACCATTGAAGACTTCCGCAATTTCGTCAAGCTGGCCTACATGACGCCCAGCATCCACCATTCGGGCGGCACCATCTGCGAACCGGTCGATCTGCCGGTGAACAAGCGCCACTTCGATATGGTCTACAGCCACATGAAGTATTCCGACAAGGCGTTCATGGGGTCAGTCACGCACCCGGAGCGCGCCCAGGATACTGTGGAGATGGCGAAGATCCTGTTTGGCGACCGCTGGCTGAACCCGGAAACGGGCGAGCCCAACACGGCTATCATCAACCTGATCAATGCCAACTCGCCCATGACCTTCGATGAAACCATGCTGGGAGCAGCCAAGGTCTACGCGCGGAACAATCAGGCCTGCATCATTTCACCGTTCATTCTGGCCGGTGCCATGTCGCCGGTCACTGTGGCCGGTACCGCAACGCAAACACTGGCCGAAGCGCTGGCCGGCATGGCCTTCTGCCAACTGGTCAAGCCGGGCGCGCCGGTGATCTTCGGCAGCTTTGCCAGTTCCATGTCGATGCAATCCGGGGCGCCGACCTTCGGTACCCCCGAGCCGGCTCTGGTGCTGTATGTGATGGCCAATCTGGCGCGTCGCCTTGGTGTGCCGTTCCGCTCCGGCGGATCACTGACCGGATCCAAGATCCCCGATGCCCAGGCGGCCTCAGAAAGCGCCAATACGCTGTTGCCGACGACATTGGCCGGGGTCAATTTTGTGTTGCACGCGGCCGGTTGGCTGGAAGGCGGTCTGGCAATGGGCTATGAAAAATTCATTCTGGATGCTGATCAGACGGGCATGATGCAGACAATGCTGAAAGGGGTGGATCTGAGCGAAAACGGTCAGGCGATGGATGCGATTCACGAGGTGGGGCCGGGCAGTCATTATCTGGGTAGTACTCATACGCAGAACAACTTTCAGACGGCGTTCTACCGCTCGCCCATTGCGGACAACAACAGTTTCGAGCAGTGGGATGCCGATGGCGCTTTGGAAGCAACGCAGCGGGCAAATGCACGCTGGAAGAAGCTGCTCTCGGAGTATGAAGCGCCCGAACTCGACCCGGCAGTCGACGAGGCACTCGTGGCCTGGATGGACAAGCGCAAGGCCGAGTTTCCGGACTCCAATATCTCCTGAGGTGGCTTGATTGTGGGCTGTGGCCCTTGGCCACGCATTGCGCGGCCAGCCTCAGGAGAGGCTGTGCCGCCTGATGGCGGGGTACACTGCCCTTGACAGGCTCTTACCTCTCTGTGGCTGAGTGGCCCGACCGGTCAGCAGACCGCGAACAGTGGCGCCTTGTTTCCGGCTGTTGCTGGCCCCCGTCGGGCGGGCCACAACTCGCTGTCGCTCAGACATCTGTCCCGCTGATC
>NZ_JAIUMC010000028.1 GCF_022565775.1 Natronospirillum sp. | reverse complement strand
CACCATGACTGCAGACTGTTTAACGCTACAAGTAATGACTCTGACCCCATTGATTTGACCCCATTGATTGGCTCTCAATCAATGGCTCTGACCCCATTGATTCATTCGGCATAACCGTTATCAGTGCAGTGCCTTGGTCAGTTCATGCTGGTTAGTGCTCCGTGCGACCCTCTATCAATGACTCTGACCCCATTGGTTCCCTGACCCCATTGGTTCCTCAATCAATGACTCTGACCCCATTGATTCCTGTTAAGCAACGGCTTGCTCATACTCTATCGGGCTTCTGTAACCGATGCCAGAATGCAGTCGCTGCGTGTTGTAGAAGTCATTGATGTAGTCTCGGACCGCGGTGTACAGCCCGTGGTCGGTGTTATAGGTTGTGCCCATGTATTAATTCGGCCTTAAGCGAGTGGAAAAACGATTCAGCATAACCGTTGTCAGTACAGTGCCCGGTCGGTTCACGCTGTTGAGCGCTCCGTGCCGACTCTCAATCAATGACTCCGACCCCTTTGATTGAGCGCTCGGTGCCGGCCCTCTATCAATGACTCTGACCCCATTGATTCAGATTTTTGGATTCATGACTCTGACCCCATTGATTTCTCCTTAGCATTTAACGCCGCCAGCAGAGGCGCAGCTATGCTGCGTCCTGCTGACTGGCTTTGTTATAAAACTACTCTCCTTTGTCTTTCTTTTTCTCAGTAGGTGGGTCGTAGCTCTCCTGCACATACTGAAGCTCAGGTGCTTCTATATTTCGATCCGGTTCTTGTGTATTTTCTGTAGATTGGTTTTCGCTATTATTTTGATCATTATCAGGCATACCGTTTTCTCCATTCGTCTCGTTTTGCATTACTTCTGTTGAGGCTTCCAATCTTTCGGATGTGCTCCAAGCATAGGAACCGGACACTACACCCAAAAAGACTACCAACAGGCCAGAAATGATCAGGCCATAATAGCCCATCGTTAATCTTTTGGCCTTTTTCTTTAGTAGCTCCCTATTCTTTTCAGCGCCCTGACTTATTCGCTTAGCCATCGCGTAGTAAATGTTTACAAGGGTATTTTTATCATAAAACTCTATTACTGATTCACTTACTGAAAGAATCGGCCGATGGTCTACTGTTAAAACCCGAAAGACATATACCCAAGATATCGCTAAACCTAGAACAATCATTCCAGCCAAGATTACAATGGCCCACTCCTGCCACATTTCAGGAGGCAGTACACTTGTCAAAGCCCATTCTGTTAGCAACACGTAAATACCTATAAGAAGCGTCAAAACCGATAGCAACGCCGTGGCCTTGCCCTCCACGCGTGTCAGCCTATCAACTTCTGCAGCAAAGTCTTCTTTTGCCAACTGGTATAATTCTTCGTACTTTTTCACAGGTCAGCCTTGTTTTTATAACGCTCAAAGCACCGGCGCATATTTTTGCGTCCGGTACCTTTGCTTGTTAGCTAAACTTCGCTACAGCTTAGCACTTCCCAACCATGAGATTTATACATTTGTACTTGTTGGTATGCGCGCTCACGCTCATCAGCTTCATCTTCGCCAACCCATATATGGTAGTATCCTTCGGCTGGATTTATTGTAACACTCTTAATGTCACGAGGAATCTTCCATGCAGAATCTTCAATTTCCATACCCGCCACAGGAACCAGATTTGTTTCGATCTCTCTACGAACAGAACCAAACATAAAATTGTCATCTGTACCGCGGTACATAACCATCAAATCGATTATTATCTTCAAAATTTACTCCTTATACTTTACGTAGCTAGCGCCCGCAACACCAGGCAATTTGTAGCGCAGAGGAAAATTGTTCCGAGTGCTTGCGCTTGTTAACCATTCTGCTCATCATCTTCTCCAAACAGCTCTCCTGCTTTTTCTGTTACTAATTCAATCCCAGCATCTAATATCGGTGAAATAAAATCAGAAGCCTTTTCCATGAGTGCCTCGCCAGTATCTGACGCGACCTTGGCCGCTACTTTCTTGAAGGTAGCTTTAATCACACCTTTGAATGAAGTATCTGGAGCGCCAGCAGCGACAAGCGCGTCTTTAACATCATCTCGTTCTTGGTGAGTTAGATATGATTCTATCAAAGCTGCGACAGCATCAAGGCCGAGTTTTACAATGCTAGGCGAGAAGGAACCATCAGAGACATAGCCTAATTTTTGAACCTTCGACCTGAGGTGATCCGATACTAGAGGATTTTCAACTTCTAGAACATACAGGTCCCCATTCTTCTGGATTAGCGGCTTTTTCAAAAGAGTTTTCACCTTCTCATCTAACTCTTCCTCAGAGGAGCGGCGTAGCTCCCTGTCATAAATTAGGCCGCGAGCCTTTGATCGAGTAACTTTGAGCTTTGATACAAGCTCATATAACTCTGGCTCTTCATCTATTGCGTTCAATTTTTCCAGAACGTTAAGGACGATCAGTTCAACTTCATTTTTAGGCAAAGCTCCGAAGGCAGGTGTCATGTAGCTCTTAAGAAAATAAGCCAACGCTGACTTAGCATCTTCTTCGGTAGAATTATTGACTATTTGCTCTATATCCACTCTATGGCTTCCCTATTTCTAATATGGTTACCGTCGCATTCACCGGCTTGTCCGGTGGAATGCCTTGTTAATCATTTTCTCTGTCAAAGTATTCTTCAAGGCAGGTCCAAAATTGACCCTGTACGAGAGAGGGATCTCTTCTTGACTCCCTTGAATCATCCTTAACCGAATGTATGGCTTCTTGTAGTTTTTTGGTCTCGTCGATCAAACGAATACGATCTGTGGTTTCCTGTTGACCATACCTTTGGCCCAATCGTTTCATCTCCCCTTCCAGAATGGCCCTCACTCCAGATAGAAATCCAAGTCTTTCTTCATTCCCCATGCCGTTATAGGTTTCCTTCAACGAGTTCATTTCGCTCACAGATATATCCTCTTATGTGATTAACGCCTCACTCACCGGAATTTTAGGAGCGCAGCGAGTAAAATTTCCGAGTGCAGTGACTTGTTAGCACTACATTTAAAAGCTAATCAGCATCTAAGATCTCTGTCAAGTAAGCTGCGCCATGCTTTTTGCACCAAAAGCTTTTTAAAACCATTGCCTTGTCAAAAGAGAACTTATCGTCATTGGTAATATCTACTTCTTCCCATAAATACACAGGATCGTCACATTCGCATGAGTACAATGCTTTCTTCGATCTTAATTTTGAATGGTATTTATCAGAGACATGGATTTCATTGCTATCGGACAGGCTGGCCAACTTAGAAGCCATATTAACTGTTTTACCCGCCCAAACTTCATTATGCATATCCCCTCTCGAAGCACTTTTACGAAGGCCTATTTTACTTACCAATAGTGTAGCTTGATGGATACCAATATGAACACCTGTATCAACATTAGTTTTGTTAGCTATTTTTGTAGTAAATTCTTCTTTTATAAAAGTCTTAAAAGTAACAGCTGATACAAATGCTGCGTGTACTCTATTCGAGTTAAACAAAGCAAAAACACCATCTCCTTTAATATCTACATAAGACGCTCCAAACTCTTTAAATAACCTAACAGCCGTACCAGTAAAAAGAGTATATGCCCTGCCAGTAGTTCCAGCATGATGCGAAGCGCTCAGCTTTGTTGAGTTCTTCATATCAACAAAAACACATATAACATCCTTTATTTTTAACCATTTTGCCGAGCCCTCGCCGGGAATATCCGCTACATTAGGTATTTCATTAACTTCTTCCGTAAAGACGCGCACATTAAACTTATCCACTTGCTTTCTTATTATTTCTTTTATGTTATCGGGCAGTTGATCTCTGCTTATCATTTTTTACTCCATGAAGTTTATTATTCCAAAAGATAGTAAAAATAGGACAACTGCCGATATCGTGAAAACAGCTGATAACTTAAACCGCTTATATTTATCAAATGCTATCTCTGAGTTTGTGACTATCTGTTTACTTAAGTCAACCTCAAACTCGGTAAACGTAGTTTTTTCTTCTTCGTAACTCAGTTTCTTGGCGAGTAATGTAAGATAATCCCTGGCATCATATTTTGCTGAGTGTGCGAAATATAAACAGTTGTCAGACGGACTGGTTTTTTCGGGTTTAAACCAACGCTGCTGCAAAATGGGTAGAAATGAAATAATGCAAATTAGAGTAGAGACAGCAATAAGAAAATAACCTGTCATATTAAGCCAGTACGACATCTTTGGAACGAGATCTACTGCACTCAATACTCGTGTAACCCCCCAAATCATCCCACCATTCAGTAAAAGCAATGCTGCGTTTTTTTGCTCAGCAAATTTCAGCCACTCATTAACATTTTTAAAAATTCCTTCCAGCTTTGAATAATAGTCTTCATTGATCTGATTTGTCTCAGGGCTTATAGGCTTCATCTTGACTCCGTAATAATGCTAACATTAAAATAGTCGTCAAAGTGATTATATCTCAATGATGAATATCTGCTGTTGAATCATTCTCCAAATTACTCTGTGATCCGCTGTTCATCAACTCTCCTTAAGAAGCCAGCCCCATAACACCCCTGGAAATATCATCACTTTGATGACTATCCCGGTTTAGCCGGCCGTCCACTAAACACGCGTCAGACACGGTTTTCAGGCAGAAAATGCCAAGCCCGCCAAAATAGACAGTCAGAATGATCGTTTTTGTGCCCAGGGATTGTTGAAGCGGCGGAACTTCTCGGCGCAAAAACTCTGGCCACGCTTCCGCCCGGCCGGGTGAGTTGGCTTTGCCAATGCGGTGGTCTGGATGTGGACGCGTCCTGGCGCTGTGGGTGGGTTTCCTTTTCTGACTGCCTTTAGGTTTAGTAAAAGGCGGCAGGGATTTCAAGTTCTTTCTGTGTTCGATGGGGCGGTGTTGGGGTGTGGTCAGTTGACCCAGGCGCCGACGGCGTCGTTGTAGAAGCGCCAGCCGAGGTCGGTCAGGGCATGCCGGTCGGAGTGTATCAGCCCCTTGTTGCGCAGTTGGGTCAGTTGGGGCTCCAGGGCGTCGGGTGTGAGCCCGGTGCGGGCGGTGAACAGCGTTTCGGGCACGCCTTCGCGCAGGCGCAAGGCATTGAGCATGTATTCGAACGGCAGGGCGTCGGTGTCGATCTGGTTGACCTGACGGCCGCCCAGTATGGCGCGCAGGTAGGCCTCCGGCATGCGGGTGCGCTGGGTGCGTACACTGCCTGATTCTGTGGTGAGCTTGCCGTGGGCGCCGGCACCGATGCCGATATAGTCACCGAAGGTCCAGTAGTTGCGGTTGTGCTGGCTGGCATGGCCGGGCCTGGCCCAGGCGGAAATCTCGTACTGGTCATAGCCATCGGCCTGCAGGCGCTCTCGGCCGGCCTGTTCGATGGCTTCCAGCTTGTCTTCGTCGGGCAGTGTAGGCGGCTGATTGTAGAAGCGGGTATTGGGCTCGATGGTGAGCTGGTACCAGGAGATATGGCCCGGGTTCATGCGCAGGGCCTGATCAAGGTCCGCCACGGCCAGCTCCGGTGTCTGGCCGGGCAGGCCATGCATCAGGTCGATGTTGAGCCGGGGTACGGCCAGTTGCACCAGCAGCTCCCAGGCGCGCTGGATATCGTCCGTATCGTGTATGCGGCCCAGCACTTTAAGTGCCGTCTCGTCGAAGGTCTGCACGCCCAGCGACACCCGGTTCACGCCGGCGCTGACATAGTCTGCAAAATACTGCCGCTCGACGGCGCCTGGGTTGGCCTCCAGCGTGATCTCGGCGTTCGGGGCCAGCCAGTCGCGGGCCACCAGCTCGTCGATCACCCGGCCGACTTCCCGGCCGCTGATCAGGCTGGGCGTGCCGCCACCGAAAAAGACGGACTCGATCTGTCGGCCTGCCAGAGTCGGGGCTTCCTGCTCCAGGTCGCGCAGCAGGGCATCCACATACTCTCGGGCCGGCAGTTCACCATTGGCTTCATGCGAATTGAAGTCACAGTAGGGGCACTTGCGCACACACCAGGGGAAGTGCACATAAAGACCCAAGGGCACAGCTGAAATCTGCTGCGCCAGATCTGGCTGCGTTGAATTTCGACTCAATTTGCTCATTACAGGGCTTTCAGCGCCACCAGGCCGGCAGTGCCGACTGCAGCAGTCGACTGGCCTGACCGCGATGGCTCAGCCGGTTCTTGTCGGCCGGGCTCAGTTCGGCGGCACTCACTTGCAGGTCCGGAACGCAGAACAATGGGTCATAGCCAAACCCGCCGTCGCCCTGCGGCGCGAACAGGATGCGGCCTTCCCAGGTGCCTTCGCAAATCAGTGGGCGCGGGTCTTCGGCATGCCGCAGCACTGCCAGCACGCAGACAAAGCGGGCCGTGCGCTGTTCTTCTGGCACGTCACGCAGGCGCTCCAGCAGCAGACGGTTGTTGGCCGCATCATCGCCGTGGGTACCGGCGAAGCGCGCCGAACGGATGCCTGGGGCACCCTGCAGGGCGTCGACCTCCAGCCCGGAGTCATCGGCCAGTGCCGGCAGGCCGGTATACTGGGCGGCCTGCCGCGCCTTCAGCAGGGCATTCTCGACAAAGGTCAGGCCGGTTTCATCGGCGTCCGGTACGTCATAGTCGCCCTGTGGTTTCACCTGAATGTTCAGGCTTTCCAGCAGGGTGGAAAACTCGCGCAGTTTGCCCTTGTTGCCCGAAGCCAGAATCAGCGTGTCCATCAAGCGGCTCCTTGTGCGGTTGCGGTGTGCGGCTTGTCCACATGGTAGATAGCAATCTCGCCCAGCAGGTTGGGCAGCAGGCGAATCGCCCGCCGCTTCTGGTGCTGGCTGTCCAGTACCGTGCTCTGGCGAATGCGCGCCTTCTGGTCCCGGCACAGCCGCTCGAAATCCCGGCAGGTACACAGGTGGATATTGGGCGTGTCGAACCAACTGTAGGGCAGAATCTTCGACATGGGCATGCGGCCGAGGAAGAAGAGGTAACGGCGCGTGTTCCAGTAACCGAAATTGGGGAAGGTCACGATGGCCTCGCGACCGATACGCAGCATTTCATTCAGGGTCTTGTGCGGGGCCTTCATCTGCTGCAGCGACTGCGACATGATGACCACATCGAAGCTCTTGTCGCCAAAGTTGGTCAGGCCGGTATCCAGGTTCTTCTGCACCACCGGCACGCCCTTTTCGATACAGCGGATGATGCTGTCCTGATTGATTTCCACGCCCAGGCCATCGACGTTTCTGTGCTGGCGCAGCCACGACAGCAGGGTGCCGTCGCCGCAGCCCAGGTCGAGAACGCGGCTGCCGGCGGGTATCCAGTCGGCAATGATTTCCAGATCAGCCCGCATGCGTCACCTCCGAGGCCTGTTCTGCTTCTTCGGTCAGTCGGGCCAGAAAGCCGGACAGGGCCCGCACGTAGGGCTTGATCGGAAACAGGAAGGCATCATGGCCCTGCGGGGCATCAATCTCCAGGTAGGACACATCTTTCCCCGCATGAATCAGCGCATTGACGATCTCTTCGCTGCGTTCGGGGGCGAAGCGCCAGTCGGTGGAGAAGGCGACCACCAGAAAGCGTGCTTTGGCTTGGGCCAGACAGCGCGCCAGGTCATGATCATGGTCTGCGGCCGGGTCAAAATAGTCGAGCGCCTTGGTCATCAGCAGGTAGGTGTTGGCATCGAAGGTCGATGAAAAGTTCTCCCCCTGATGGCGCAGGTAGCTCTCCACCTGAAAGTCGACATCATAGTCGAAGCTCAGGGTGCCGGTTTTCAGGTCGCGACCGAACTTCTCGCGCATGCCGGCATCCGACAGGTAGGTGATATGCCCCAGCATGCGTGCCAGCATCAGGCCCTGTTTGGGGTAATCCCCGTGTTCTGCATAGTGGCCATGGTGGAATGACGGGTCATTGATAATGGCCTGGCGGGCGACTTCGTTGAAGGCGATATTCTGTGCCGTCAGTTTGGGTGCAGACGCTATGGCGGCGGCACCGCGCAAGCGGTCCGGGTAGTCGATCGACCAGCGCAGGGCCTGCATGCCCCCCAGGCTGCCACCGACGACGGCCAGCCAGCATTCGATGCCCAGCCGGTCGGCCAGCCGGGCCTGGCTTTTGACCCAGTCGCGCACTGCCATCACCGGAAAGTCCGGCCCCCACTGCTTGCCCGTGTCCGGGTTGATGCTCTGCGGACCGGTGCTGCCGTGACAGCCCCCCAGGTTGTTCAGGCTGACGACAAAATAGCGTTCGGTATCGATGGCCTTGCCGGGGCCGATACAGGCATCCCACCAGCCCGGCTTGCTGTCCTGCTCGCTGTGATAACCCGCCGCATGGTGGTGTCCGCTCAGCGCATGGCAGATCAGGATGGCATTGCTGGCAGACTCATTGAGCTCGCCATAGGTCTCGTACACCAGCTCGTAGTGATCCAGCGTGCGGCCGCTGCGCAATGGCAGCGGCTCGTCGAAGGTCATCACCTGCGGTTCGACAATACCGACGCTGCGTACTTTGCCATGGTCCGGGTCAAGATCGGCGGGCTGTCCGGTGTTCTGGTCTGTCATTGATGCCTGCTCACCCACCTCAAATGCCGAGGAACGCGATGCGAACCGGGCCCATGGGCACAATGCCGTAGGCAATGGCGCGCAGGATGGCGTGCACGATATAGAGTGACAGGAACGCCAGCAGGTAGCTGAGGTCCAGCATGCCGACCTGCAGATTCAGTTTGCGGAACGGCGCCACCACCGGCTCGATCATGTCGCGCAGAAAGCCGAGCAGCGGGTTGGGCTGGCCGGAACTCAGCCAACTGCCGACGGCCACAATGATCATCGACCAGCGGGTGACCTCCAGAATCAGGCCTGCCGTGGCAAAGCCGCCGCCCACGATGATGGTGGTGATGTCGGCATTCAGCTGCGGCATGATGCTGATCAGGATCATCGCCATGATGACCTGCAGCAGCCAGATCACCAGCAGGCTGGGAATGTCCAGGCCACCAAACCGGGGAATGACGCGCAGGAAGGGCCCGACAAACGGGTTGGATATCTTGCGAACGGTCTCCGCCATGGGGCCATAGGGGTCCACCTGTGCGACCTGCGCCATAAAGCGGGCCGCCAGTGCAATAAGGACCAGGGCGAAGCCGGTCTTCACGACGAGTACAAGCAATTCGGCCATTCCGGCCCTCCTGTCATTCTTTCGGGTTTGCCAATTCTTCTGTCAGGCTGACACTGCGATTGAAGCAGGCCGCGACGGCGGCTTCTACCAGATCGTCCAGCCCCTGTTGATCAAAAACGCGCAATGCTTCCACGGTAGTGCCACCGGGAGAGCTCACCTTCTGTCGCAGCTCGGCCGGTGTTTCTCCGGTTTCGCTCAACATGCGTGCTGCTCCCAGAGCCACCTGTGACACCAACTGCCGTGCGCTCTCCGGAGAGAGCCCACGCTGCTCGGCACTGCGCACCAGCGCTTCACTGAAGCGATAAAAATAGGCCGGTGCACTGCCACAGATGGCGGTTATGGTATGCATATCCGCCTCGTTATGCACCCACTGAGTGATGCCAACCGATCTGAACATGGTATCGACCAGGTCGCGCTGGGTATCCGTGACGGCCGCATTGGCGTAAAGGCCGCTGATACCGGTGCCCAGCAGAGAGGGCGTGTTGGGCATGCAGCGGATAACCGCCAGGCCTGTTCCCAGCCACTGATCCAGGGTGGCGGCTTCGATGCCGGCGGCGACCGACACCACCAGAGGCTTTTGCGCCTGCACGGCACTGCTGATGGCTGCACAGGTGTCTTTCATCACCTGGGGTTTGACGCCCAGGATGATGACGTCTGCGTCGCTGATCGCGGCGTCATTGTCGGTGGTCACATGGATGCCATAGGTGCTCGCGGCAGTCTGTGCACTCTGCTCGCTGCGTGTGGTGCCGATGATCCGTTCTGCCGGATAACCGTTGTCCAGCAGGCCGCCGATGATGGCGCCTGCCATGTTGCCCGTGCCGATAAAAGTCAGTTTGGCGCGTGTATCCGTCATGTCCGGCTCCTTGCTGTGTGATGAAATTCAGTCTGTCTTGCGCGCCCGTTCCCCGAAAATACCGCGCCCGACCCTGACGCAGGTGCTGCCATGCGCTATCGCCAGCTCCAGGTCATCGCTCATGCCCATGGACAGGGTGTCAGCCTGGGGGTGGCGGGTCTGCAGATCGGCCAGCAACTCTGACATACGCACAAAATCGCCTTCCAGTTGCTGTGCCGACTGGTCGGCCGCAGGAATCGTCATCAGGCCGCGCAGCGTCAGGCGGTCCAACCGGGCTATCTCGGTTGCCAGTGCCGGCACGTCTTCCGGTGCCAGGCCCGCCTTGTTCGGGTCGGCGCTAATATTGACCTGCAGGCAGACCTGCAGCGGGGGCAGCTCGGCCGGGCGCTGCTCGTGCAGTCGGCGGGCAATCTTCAGGCGCTCTACCGTATGTACCCAGGCAAAATGTTCCGCGACCTGACGTGTCTTGTTCGATTGCAGCGGGCCGATAAAGTGCCACTGCGCATCGGGCAGGGTGCAGGCTTGGATTTTTTCCACCGCCTCCTGCACGTAATTTTCGCCAAAGTGCCGCGCTCCGGCCCGCCAGGCTTCTTCCACGGCCGACAGCGGAAACGTCTTGCTGACGGCCAGTATGCAGATATCTTCCGGGTTGCGCCCGCTCGCCTCTGAGGCGAGTGCCACATGACGATTCACCGCCTGCCAGCGGTCCGAGATTTGGCTTTCACTGCCCATTGGGTTCCGTCTATGTGCTAAATTCACTATTCTAACCATTCAGACGCCCGGTCAACCAGTACACTTCTTGAGGAAGCCCATGGATATCACAGAACTCCTGGCGTTCAGCGCCAAGCAGAATGCATCAGACCTGCACCTCTCGTCGGGCTTGCCGCCCATGATCCGGGTGGATGGCGATGTGCGGCGGATCAATCTGCCGGCGATGCAGCATAAAGAAGTGCATGCGCTGATTTACGACATCATGAACGACAAGCAGCGCAAGGACTTCGAGGAGTTTCTGGAAACCGACTTTTCATTTGAAGTGCCCGGTGTGGCCCGTTTCCGTGTCAACGCTTTCAACCACAACCGTGGTGCGGGTGCGGTGTTCCGGACCATCCCGTCCAAGGTGCTGACCATGGATGACCTGGGCATGGGCGACGTGTTCAGGGATATCGCCCGGGCGCCGCGCGGCCTGGTGCTGGTGACCGGGCCTACCGGCTCGGGCAAGTCGACCACGCTGGCCGCCATGATCAACGAAATCAATGATCACCGGTATGAGCACATTCTGACCATCGAAGACCCGATCGAATTCGTGCACGAGAGCAAGCGCTGCCTCGTGAACCAGCGGGAGGTCGGGCGCGACACATTGGGCTTCAATGAGGCACTGCGCTCCGCCCTGCGGGAAGACCCGGACATCATCCTGGTCGGCGAGCTGCGCGATATCGAAACCATCCGCCTGGCGCTGACAGCGGCCGAAACCGGCCACGTGGTATTCGGCACCCTGCACACCACCTCGGCGGCCAAGACCATCGACCGGGTGATCGACGTGTTCCCGGCCGAAGAGAAGTCCATGGTGCGCTCGATGCTGTCGGAATCACTGCAGGCGGTCATTTCTCAGGCCCTGATGAAGCGCAAGGGTGGCGGCCGTGTGGCGGCCCACGAGATCATGCGCGGTAGCTCGGCCATCCGCAACCTGATTCGTGAGGACAAGGTGGCGCAAATGTACAGCGCTATCCAGACTGGCGCATCACAGGGTATGATCACTATGGACCAGTCGCTGACCAACCTGGTGCAAAAAGGCATCATTACGGTTGAAGAAGCCAAAGCCAAGGCCAAGACACCGGAAAGTTTCTGAACGCCGGGTCGCCTGGCAGACATTCTGAGGGGGAGTGAAATCAATGGATTTCGAACAGTTGTTGCGCATTATGGTCGACAAGCAGGCATCCGACCTCTTCGTGACGGCCGGCGTGCCCCCCAGCCTGAAGGTCAATGGCAAGATCGTGCCCATTACCAAGCAGCCGCTCAGCCCGGAGCAGACCCGCGAGATGGTGCTGTCGGTGATGACCGAAAAGCAGCGTCGCGAGTTCCAGGCCTCGCAAGAATGCAACTTCGCGATCAGCGCCCGGGGCATCGGCCGCTTTCGTGTGAGCGCCATGCACCAGCGCAACCTGGCTGCCATGGTGCTGCGCCGCATTGAAGTGAACATCCCCAAGATCGACGAACTGCGCCTGCCCGACGTACTCAAGCAACTGGCCATGACCAAGCGCGGCCTGGTGATTTTCGTCGGTGCCACCGGCGCCGGTAAGTCAACCTCGCTGGCGGCCATGCTGGGGCATCGCAACGAGCACTCGCGCGGCCATATCATCAGCATCGAAGACCCGATCGAATTCATCCACCAGCACCGGGGCTGCATTGTCACCCAGCGTGAAGTGGGCATTGATACCGACAGCTTCGAGGTTGGCCTGAAAAACGCCCTGCGCCAGGCTCCCGATGTCATCATGATCGGTGAGGTGCGCACCCCGGAAACCATGTCTTACGCGATTTCTTTCGCCGAGACCGGGCACCTGTGTCTGGCCACCCTGCACGCCAACAATGCCAACCAGGCGCTGGACCGGATCATGCACTTCTTCCCGTCCGACAAGCAGCGTCAGCTCTGGATGGACCTGTCGCTGAACCTGCGCGCCATTGTGGCGCAGCAACTGGTGCCGACACCGGATGGCAAGAGTCGGCGCGCCGCCATCGAGGTGCTGCTGAATACGCCGCTGGTGGCCGACCATATTCGCAAGGGCGAAGTGCATCTGCTGAAAGATCTGATGGCGAAAAGCAATGATGTGGGCATGCAGACGTTCGACCAGCACCTGTTCGAGCTCTACTCTGCCGGTGAGATTACGTACGAGAATGCATTGTCGCATGCCGACTCTGCCAATGATCTGCGCCTGATGATCAAGCTGGCGCAGGAGTCCGACCCCGAGCATTTGCAGGGCAGGGCGGCGTCACTGACCATTGAGGGTGATGACCGGCGCTACTGAGGCGGCCGGCTGAACGTTTTACGGAGGATCAGGTCTGATGAGGACTGTACACACAAGGAGCAGTAAAACGACAACGGCCGGACGGGTGTCCGGGCGCACGATGTCGGCACTGCTGGTGTTGGTACTGAGTCTGAGCCTGAGCCTGACCGCCGCGGCCGGTGCGTTTCGCCATGACCTGAGCACGGACCTGGTCGGCTGGGGCTTTCTGAATCCCAATATTTCCTATGACAACCGCATCAGCAACCATTTCAGCCTGGGTGCCGACCTGTCTTTCAATGCGAAAGACCTGAGTGACGGCATCGTGCTCAGTCCACACCTTCGTTATTACCCGACCGGAGCCTTCCGGGAGGGGTATCTGGCCCAGGTCGGCGGCTACCTGCCGACGGAGGGTGATCTTCTGCTGGAAGGGGGTCTGGGCTATTCGGTCTGGGTAGACCGGATGCACCTGACGCCGGTCGGGCTGGTGCGCCATGACCTGTCCTGGCAGATTCGTCTGGAAATCGGCTACGGCTGGTACTGATCGCTCAGCCTTTGCGCTCGAAAATAAGATCCCACACACCGTGTCCCAGGCGCTGCCCGCGCTGTTCAAACCGGGTTTCCGGCCTGAAGTCGGGCCGCCCGCTCAGGTAGCCACCGGAGGTGGCCGTATTGGTGAAGTCCGGCGCGGCTGACAGCACCTCGAGCATGTGCTCGGCATAGTTTTCCCAGTCGGTGGCCAGATGTATCCAGCCGCCGGGTACCAGTTTGCGTGCCAGCAGGCTGACAAATTCCGGCTGGACAAGACGCCGCTTGTGATGACGCTTCTTGTGCCAGGGGTCGGGGAAGTAGATCTGCACACGATCCAGAGCACCGTCGGCAATCTGCTGCTCCAGAATGGTCACGGCGTCGTCTTTCATCACGCGCAGATTGTGGATATCGGCGTCATGGGCTTGGTTGATCAGTCGGCCGACGCCCGGCAGGTGTACTTCGATGCCGATGAAATCCCGTTCCGGAGCCTGCTGCGCCATGGCCAGCAACGAGTCCCCCATGCCAAAGCCGATCTCCAGAGTGACCGGTGCCTGGCGACCGAAGACGGCAGGCAGGTCCAGCGGGCGGCCGTCGGCTTCCAGGCCATAGTGCTGCCACTGTTCTTCCAGCGCTCGTTGTTGCCCGGGGGTCATTCTGCCGGTGCGCATGACAAAGCTGCGTATGCGCCGCAAGGGCTTGTTCAATCCATCTGTCATCAGGTTGTCAGTCTTCAGGTAGAGAGGGTTTTCCAGGCCAGCCAGAGCCAGCCGGCAATCATCACCAGGCCGCCGAGCGGCGTGATGAACACCAGGGGGCGAAAGTGCAGCAGGAGCCAGCCGAACAGGCTGAAAGAGAACAGAACGGCACCCAGCAGCATGATCCAGCCGGCACTGACCAGCGGCAGACGGGCCGACAAGCCAATGGCGACGGCAGCCAGCACATGCCACATCAGATAACGGGTAGCGGTGTCCCAGGTGACCAGTTGCTCAGGGGAAAGGCGGTCCTGCATGGCGTGGCCGCCGAGGGCACCCAGAGATACCCCCAGCGCGCCCAGAACGGCGGCCACGGCGAGCAGAGTGGCTGGAGCCGACATGCGTCGGCTCAGGCCGTCAGTTCGGTTTCGCCAATGGCGCGACGAATTTTCTTCATCGCGTTCTTTTCAAGTTGGCGGATGCGCTCTGCCGAAACACCGTAGCGGTCGGCCAGCTCATGCAGGGTGCTCTTGCGATCACCCAGCCAGCGCGCGCCGAGAATATCGCGGCTGCGCTCGTCCAGATCTTCCAGAGCGGCATAAAGTCGCTCTTGCACGTCTTCCGCCGCATCGGCTCTTTCGACCTGACCGGCCGGGTCAGAGCTGACATCGAACAGAAACTGCTCGGGTGCAAAGGCGGCATCGTCATCGTCGTTGTCCGACTCGAAGGTGGCGTCATGAGCGGCCAGCCGGCCTTCCATATCATAGACGGTCGACTCTTTGACCCCTAGGTCTTCTGCGATTGCCTTGGCCTCGGTCGGATTCAGCCAACCCAGGCTCTTCTTGGCGCTGCGCAGGTTGAAGAACAGCTTGCGCTGGGCCTTGGTGGTGGCAATTTTCACGATGCGCCAGTTGCGCAGAATGTATTCGTGAATTTCCGCCTTGATCCAGTGCACGGCAAAAGACACCAGGCGCACACCCACTTCAGGATTGAAGCGCTTGACGGCCTTCATCAGGCCCACATTGCCTTCCTGAATCAGGTCGGCCTGCGGCAGGCCATAGCCTGAGTAGGAGCGGGCAACATGCACCACAAAACGCAGGTGCGAGAGCACCAGTTGGCGGGCAGCGGCCAGATCGTTGTCGTAGTAGAAAGCCTCGGAGAGACTGCGCTCTTCTTCAGCAGACAGCACTGGCACGCTGTTGACCGCCTGGATATAGGATTCCAGGTTGGCCCCAGGGCTCATGGTATCGACAGCCAGGGTCGGTAAGTGCTTGTACATGGCTTTCCAGTGACCTCTATAAAAACGTTGCATTCATTACTGCAGTGATTATACCAGAATTGTGAGATTTACAATATCCCGAGCGACCCCAAAGGGTCGCTTTCCAGTCCTTTTGCAGAGTGTCCCGATTACGCAATCAGATCGGATTCGGTTCAATGCTGGCGATGCGTCGTGACACGGTCAGCCAGGCGCTGGTGATGCTGAGCACCACGGCGGCACCAATCAGCCCGAGGGCCTCTGGCGCGGTCAGTGAGCGCAACCGCAGCGTGGTGCCATAGCTGGCCGCCAGGGTGTCCACTGGCCCGGACAGCAGCGCCAGGCTACCCCAGGTCAGTCCGCAGGCGACCACACCGCCGAACAGGCCATACCAGAAGCCCATGTACAGGAAGGGGCGGCGCACAAAGCTCTGCGTCGCGCCGACCAGTTTGACCACCATGATTTCATCCCGTCTGGCTTCGGTTGCCATGCGCATGGTGTTGCCGATCACCAGCACCACCGTCAGGCCCAGTACCCCGGAGACCGCGAACAGCGCGCGGTTCAGGACTTCACTGATGCTCTCCAGGCGCTGCACCCATTCGATATCCATCTGCATGTCGGCCACTTCGGGCAGGTTGCCCAGCAGCTCACCGAGAATTTCGATGTCGGTGCGTGTCTGGCTGACCGGGATGACCACAATGGTGGCCGGCAGCGGATTGTTGTCCAGTGACTCCATCACCGGACCCAGGTCCATCCAGGCGGAGAACTCCTGCATGGCATCGTCGCGTGACAGGTACCAGGCATCGCGCACCTCGGGGCGTCGCACCAGGTCTTCGGCCAGGCGGCTGCCGGCTTCGGCAGACAGGCGGTCCTCCAGATACAGCGACACCTGGGCGCCTTCTTGCCACTGCCCGGCCAGTTGTTCGAGATTCTTCTGCGTGACATAGAGCAGTGCCGGCAGCGCGAGTGCCACGGCGATCACCAGCCAGGTCAGGGCGCTGGCGAACGGATGCCGGATAATGTCACCGACACTTTCGCGCAGCAGGTGGCGGTGGTGCAGCAGCCAGGTGCGGCTGTGCAATTCGGTGCGCCGTGTGCCCCGCTTTTTCATGCGGTTGGCCGGACGCCGTCTGGCCTGGTTTTGCGTCTCAGCCATTGCGGATGCCCTCCAGTGCCGAAGACTTCACCAGGTTGCCTTCGCGCAATGTCAGTACCCGGTAGGGCATGCGCGCGATCAGACCCAGGTCGTGGCTGGCAATCATTACCGTGGTGCCGACCCGGTTGAATTCGGCAAACAGATTCATCACCTCGCGCGACAATACAGGGTCCAGGTTACCGGTGGGCTCGTCGGCGAGCAGGATGGCCGGCCGGTTCACCACGGCACGGGCAATGCCGACGCGCTGCTGTTCACCGCCGGAGAGCATCTGCGGGTAATACTTTTCGCGTTGCAGCAGGCCGACCTTGTCCAGCGCGGCGCGCACCCGGCGCTGCATGTCGGCAGGCTGCGCCCCGGCCACGCGCAGGGGCAGGGCGACATTGTCGAAGACGGTGCGGTCCATCAGCAACTGGTGGTTCTGGAAGACCATGCCGATATCACGGCGATAGAACGGCACCTGGCTTTTGGACATTCTGTTCAGCAACTGACCGTTTACCCGGATCTGCCCGGAGGTGGGCACCTCGATGCGGGTGATCAGTTTCAGCATGGTGCTTTTCCCGGCGCCACTGTGCCCGGTCAGAAACACCATCTCGCCCTTTTCGACCTGCATGCTGATGCTGCGCAATGCCTCATGTCCGCCGGCATAGCGTTTGGAGGTCTGGTCGAGAATGATCATGAGCCGGTCTCGTGGTCTGTGTCGGCCGTGGCTGACGGGCCAAACAGAGCCGAACAGAATTCGTCCGCCTTGAACGGACGCAGGTCGGCGGCCTGTTCACCAACGCCGATATAGCGCACGGGCAGGCCAAAATCACGCGCCAGTGCAAAGATAACGCCCCCTTTGGCGGTGCCGTCCATCTTGGTGAGCACCAGGCCGCTGACGCCGACCGTTTCCAGGAACTGACGGGTCTGCGCAATGGCATTCTGTCCGGTGCCTGCATCCAGCACCAGCAGGACCTCGTGCGGCGCTTCCGGGTCCAGCTTGCGCATGACACGCACCACCTTCTCCAGCTCCGACATCAGGTTGTCCTTGTTGTGCAGGCGTCCGGCCGTGTCGGCGATCAGCACATCAGTACCGCGACTTTGTGCCGCCTGCACGGCGTCATAAATCACCGAGGCGCTGTCTGCCCCGGTATGCTGGGCGATGACCGGGACTTCATTGCGCTCACCCCAGGCTTGCAGTTGCTCGACGGCGGCGGCGCGAAAGGTATCGCCAGCGGCGAGCAGCACGGACTTGCCCTCGGCCTTGAATTGATGCGCCAGCTTGCCGATGGTCGTGGTCTTGCCCACGCCGTTGATGCCCACCATCAGGATGACAAAGGGTTTGTGAGTACTGATGTCCAGTGGCTCACTGACCGGTGTCAACAGGCCGGTGAGCTGTTCCTGCAGGGCATTGCGCAGCCCCTCGGCGTCATTGAGCACCTGGCGCTTTACCTGGTCGGTCAGCGCATCGATGATCTCGCGGGTGGCCGTCATGCCGACATCGGCGCTGAGCAACTGGGTTTCGATATCTTCCAGCAGCTCTTCGTCAATTTCCTTGCGGCCCAGGAACAGGCTGGTCAGTCCGTCCGTCAGTTGGGCGCGTGTTTTGCCCAGCCCATCCAGCAGGCGGCCGAAAACGGACGCCTGCGTGTCTTCTTCGGGCACGGCCGCGCCCTTCTCTTTGCTTTTGCCAAATCCAAACATGCGGGGTGTTTCCGGGAAATGCTGGCGCCCAATGCTATCAGAATGCAGAATGTAGCAAAACTGAATCCATAGCCTGCTGATGAGTCCCAGCCCTCAATACAGTCCCTACAAGAAACCCTTTTTCGGTCGCCGCTTTCTGTGGCTGCTGATCTTCATCCTGATACCCGTGATTGCCCTGCTGAACAATCTGGGGCCGTCGGAGGCTTTTCTGGTCGACCCGGTGGACGGCGAGGTACGCACAGAGTTCGACGTGGCGCAGTTGCCGGTGCGGCAGGATGAGTTCGCCGGCCTGCGGGTGACCTGGGTTGATCTGCCGGACAGCGGACAGGTTCGCGTCACGGTGCTGAGCGACCGGCAACCCCTGGAGGTCTCTCCGGCGCCGGGCGACACTCATCTGGAGGTCACGGCCCGACACGGCCTGATGGTCTCCACCCTGACCATGCCGCTGACCACCGGGGCGCTGCAGGACGGCACCCGGTTTCTCAGTCAGTGGCTGCCGGCGAACACGGCACAGACTCGCCTGGTGGTCACTGGCGACCTGACACCGGAGCGGGTAGAGGAAATTGCCAGTCGCGTGGCCAGCGCGGACGCCCCGGGCGCAGCGCTGCAGATCAGCCGCCCGGCAGCAGTGACCCGCCTAACCAGCCCGGCGCCCGGCACCGAGGGCTACCTGCATTTTGCCCTGGCCATGGAACTGCTCAGCGAGCGCCTCGACGGTTACAACGCCCGGCTGACCTGGAGCCACCGTACCCGGGACAGCGAAGCCTTGCTCAACACCAGCCTGGATGCCAGCCAGCGCCGAGTGCCGGACGAACAGGACTTTCTGGCACTGCGCGAAGACTGGGTTGACGCACATACGGATCAGCGCCGATCTGTTGACTACATTCACGGCCAACTGCTGACGCTGACCGCATTCGATGTCACCCCGGATCATCTTACCGGGCGGGCCGAACGGCTGGCAAACCTCGACTACGAGACATTCCGGAGCCTTTGGGAGCAGTGGTTTGAGCGCTCGTAAACGCTCGCGCACTGCACCCCGCAGCCAGCAGGCACTGCGCCTGACCGGTGGCGAGTGGCGGGGCAGGAAACTGGTCTTCCGGCCGACAGAGGGTTTGCGGCCCACCCTGTCACAAGGCCGTGAGCGCCTGTTCAACTGGCTGCAGGCGGATATTGCCGGCCGCCGGGTGCTGGATGCCTTTGCCGGCAGCGGCATTCTGGGCCTGGAGGCGCTGAGCCGTGGCGCCGCAGAAGTGAGTTTTGTCGAACAGGATCGCACGGCCGCGCTGATGATTCGTGAGCACCTGCAAACTCTGGGCGCCGGTGCGCGCGGTCAGGTGCACTGCACCGATGCGCTCGGCTGGATGCGCGCTGTCAGCGCACCGTTTGACGTGATACTGCTGGACCCGCCCTTTGCCAACGACCTGTTTCAGCGCTCGATCGACACCCTGGCCGCCTCGGGCTGTGTCGGCCCGGGGTCGCTGATTTATCTGGAAACCCCGCGCGACTTTGCCCCGGCCTGGCCGGCCCAATGGGCTACGCTGAAAGAGACCCGCAGCGGCAGTATCTGCCAGCACCTGTGTCGGGTTGCCAACACCGACAGCACTAACGGAGCCTGACCATGTCTGACCCAACCGACCTGCAGCAGCGATTCGAGGCCCAGAAAGCCGCGTTTGCCCGCGATCTGGCAGCGCATGGCGGGCCGCCGCTTGCCGTGCGCAAGAGTCGCCTGCGACTGCTGCGTCGACTGGTGGCCGAGAATCAGGACTGGCTCTGTGAGCGGCTGGCGGAGGATTTCGGCCACCGCAGTCACGACGAGACCCGGTTGGCGGAAATTCTGCCCACGCTGCTGGGCATTGATCATGTGTTGCGACGCCTGCATCGCTGGATGCGCCCGAGCAAACGCCGCACTCCCTGGCTGCTGCAGCCGATCCGGGCCGAGGTGCGCTATCAACCCAAGGGCGTCGTGGGCATCATCGTGCCGTGGAATTATCCCCTGTCTCTGGCCGCGGGTCCGCTGCTGGATGCGCTGGCGGCAGGAAACCGGGTGATGATCAAGATGCCGGAGGCGCTGCCCGGATTTTCGGCTGGCCTGGCGCAGTTGATCGAACGCTATTTCGAGCCGGATGTGGTGACGGTGGTGGAAGGGGATGTCGCGGTGGCGCAGGCGTTCAGCGCATTGCCGTTCGACCATCTGCTGTTTACCGGGTCGACAACGGTCGGGCGCCAGGTGATGGCGGCCGCAGCGAAGAACCTGACGCCCGTATCGCTGGAACTGGGAGGCAAGTCACCGGCGTTTGTGGCGGCCAGCGCCAACCTGCGCCTGGCGGCGCGCCGCATTGCCTTCGCCAAGGGGCTGAACGCCGGGCAGACCTGTGTCGCCCCTGACTATGTGCTGGTGCCGGAGCACCGGTGCGGTGCATTTATCGAGCATTTCGTTGCGGCGGTGCGCGAATTCTGGCCGGAGTACCAGACCAACGAAGACTACACGGCAGTTATCAATCGACACCATAATGAGCGACTGTGTGCGCTGCTCGAGGCTGCCGAAGCCGGCGGTGCCAAACTGCATGGAATCGATCATCTGCCGAAAGACTGGCTGCAGGATCGTCGCCTGCCGGTTGTGGCGTTGACCGACGTGCCCGCAGACAGCGCTCTGTTGGAGGAGGAGATTTTCGGACCCTGGCTGCCGATAGTGACCTATCGACAGGAAGCCGAAGGCATTGCCTTCATGCGAGACCGGCCACTGCCACTGGCCCTCTACTATTTCGGCACGGACAGGAAGAGCCGCGAGGATGTCATCTGTGCCATGCCGAGCGGCGGTGTCACGGTCAACAATGCATTGTTGCATTCGGCACACCCCCAGCTTCCGTTTGGCGGCATAGGCCCATCGGGCATGGGGGCCTATCACGGTATCGAAGGGTTCCGTACCTTTTCGCACGCCAGATCCGTGATCTACAGCGGGCGAATGAGCAGCCTGAACTGGCTCTATCCGCCCTATGGCCGTCAGGTTCATCAATGGGTGCGGCGTTGGCTGCTGCGTTGAGTTGACCGGAACTTTCGCGGTACTATCCTGAGCGCCTGCTCGTCAACCGGCCCAGATCCGAGTGCAATCCGGTCTGTGGCGGGTTGTCCATTACAAAGCCAATAAGCAAAGAGAGCCCGCCATGGTAACCATCGTCTACCCCGGAACTTTCGACCCCATTACCAATGGCCACCGTGATCTGGTGGAGCGGGCCGGCAAGTTGTTCGATCGCGTGGTGGTGGGTGTGGCAGCCAGCCCCAAGAAGCGTCCGCTGTTTACCCTGGACGAGCGGGTGGAGCTGACGCGCATCGTGCTGGACGACATTCCTAATGTGGAGGTGTGCGGGTTCAGCAACCTGCTGGTAGATTTTGTGCGTGACCAGGATGCCACAGCCATTCTGCGCGGCCTGCGCGCCGTCTCCGATTTCGAATACGAGTTCCAGTTGGCCAACATGAACCGGGCTCTGGTTGATGGCATGGAAAGCCTGTTCCTGACGCCGGCCGAGCACTATTCCTTCATTTCTTCGACCCTGGTGCGCGAAGTCTCCCTGCTGGGGGGCGATGTGTCCAAGTTCGTGCATCCGGCCGTGGCCACTGCACTGCGCGAGAAGGGCAGCCAGGATGACACCTGAAACGACACTGTTATGGCCCTGCTGATTACCGACGCCTGTATTGCCTGCGATATCTGCGAGCCCGAATGCCCGAATGAGGCGATCAGTGCAGGTGATCCTTACGTGATCGACCCTGAACGCTGCACCGAATGCGTGGGTCACTATGACGCGCCTCAGTGTCAGCAGGTGTGCCCGGTCGACTGCATCCCGGTCGACCCGGAGCGGATTGAATCGCACGCCACGCTGGAAGCCCGCTATCAGCGCCTTTGCGCTGCATCCTGAAACTGCTACGAATTGCCCAGACGCTGGCGCAGCGGTCGGACGTGCCGGCGACTGACCGGTAACCGGTCGCCATTGCGCAATACCACCTGATACTGGCCATCCTCCCGTTGCAGTGACTCGAGCGCCGCCAGCCCGATCAGGTGGGCTCGATGAATACGCACCAGTGCCTGAGGGTAGAGCTCTTCCCACTCCTTCAGCGGCCGGTCACTGACATGCTCATGTTCATCGGTGACCACCCTGACCCAGCGACTCTCGGCCGTGCAGCAGCAGATGCTGTCCAGGGCCACATGATCACCGGTACCGTCGGCATTGATCGGTACCCGCGGGTTCAGTTGCCGGGCCTGCAGGCGGTTCTGCCGCTGGGCCCGTTCCAGTGCCGTGCGCAACTCGTCGGCCTTGACTGGCTTGAGCAGATAACCATCGGCCCCCTGCTGAATGGCGGGCAGCGCATAATCGGCCCAGGCGGTGGTCATGATGACCGCCGGGGGGCTGGTCAGTTGGCTCAGGCTCTGCAGCCAGTCCAGCCCGGTTTGTCCGGGCATTTCAATATCCAGCAGCACTACTTCTACCGGCGGGCGAGCCTGTGCCAGTGCCGCTTCCGCGGCCGGCACCGAGGCCGCAGTGATAATCTGGTCTGCCGGGACCAGGTCAGTCAGCAGCGCTGCCAGCCGGTCGCGGGCCAGGGGTTCGTCGTCGACTATCAGAATGGTCATCGGCGTTTCTTCTTGCGCACGGGGTCCGGCTGCAGACGCAAGGTGATCTGGGCCACGAAATGGTCTGCCTCCAGACGGGTACTGAGTTGAAAATCCGCACCCAGCAGCGACTCACCACGAGCGCGCAGGGTCGACAGGGCGAATCGGTTGCCCGCGGCGGCCGGCGTGTCGGGCAGCGGGTTCTTGACCCGAATCATCCAGACCCGGACCGCCGCATTGATGTCGATATGCACGGTGCCCCCGTCGGTGCTCGGCGCAATGCCGTGCTTGACCGCATTTTCCACCAGCGGCTGCAGGCTGAGCATGGGTACCCGCTCTTCAAGCAGGCGGTCATCCACATCCCAGGCGATTTGCAGACGGTCACCGAAACGCGCCTGTTCCAGCCAGACATAGGCCCGGGTCAGATCCAGTTCTTCGCGCAATGTAATCAGTGACTGCTGCGAGCGCAGACTGGCGCGCATCAGGTCGGCCAGGTGCTCCACGGCCTGCTCTGCCCGCTGCGGGTCCTGACGAATCAGCGCCGCCACCGAGTTCAGTGCATTGAATAGAAAATGCGGATTGAGTCTCGCCTGCAGCGCATCCAGTTCGGCCTGAGTCGTGGCCTGCTGACGCAGGGTCAGCGCATTCTGCAGATACCAGTAGCGCAGCAGCAGGCCGGAAAATATCAGCACGGCGGCCACCTGCATCAAGACGGTTTCCGGGCTGCCGACCGCCTGCAGCGGGAACAGCCAGCCATAGAGGCGATGGCCGGCAGCCAGCGCCAGGATACCCAGCGCCGACAGAACGCCCCAGTAGAGCGCCCAATGGCGCCGGGTCTGCCCATCGACCCCCCGGCGCTGCAGCCAGCACAGGCAGGCCAGGCCCACCAGACCTACCCAGTGGCAGAACAGAGAGGCCAGCGCCAGATGCAACCAGAAGGCATCAGGCCCCAGCAGCAGGGCAATGACCAGCCCCAGCAGTTGTGCCATCAGCACCACAAACCACACCGTGTTGTCCGAACACAGTGTACTGCTGCCAATCGCGGCGGCTGTTTTTACCTGCATGGGCTCTGGTTCTGTTATCTGCCGGTTGTCACCTTACGATAAGGCGTTTGCAGCGGTACGCCAAGTGGGGCGGCAAAGCTGCTGATTGGGGTTGGCCCCGGTGTTGCGTATAATGGCGCCTGCCTTAACCCCTTGCGGAGTTCCGAAATCATGTCTACACCCTCGACCAACGTCCAGTGGGGCGGTCGCTTCAGCGAATCCACGGATGCCTTTGTAGCGGAGTTTACCGCCAGTGTCGGCTTTGATCGCCGCCTGTACCGCTACGACATTGAGGGCTCCATTGCCCATGCCAGCATGCTGGGCAAGGTCGGGGTGCTGACCCATGACGAGCGGGATCAGATCCTCGACGGTCTGAAAGCCGTCATGGCGGATATCGAAGCCGGCACCTTCGAGTGGTCCGTGGCACTGGAAGACGTGCACATGAATGTCGAGAAGGCGCTCACCGACAAGATTGGCCCCGTGGGCAAGAAGCTGCATACCGGCCGCTCGCGCAACGACCAGATTGCTACCGATATCCGATTGTACCTGCGCGACGAGCTGGACCACCTGATGGCAGAGCTGACCCGATTGCAAACCGGGCTGATCGATCTGGCGGCGCAGGAAGCCGACACCATCATGCCCGGTTTCACGCATTTGCAGACCGCGCAGCCCGTCACCTTCGGTCATCATCTGCTGGCCTGGAACGAGATGCTGGAGCGCGACTTCAGCCGCCTGCATGACTGCCGGGTCCGCATGAATGTGATGCCGCTGGGCGCCGCCGCTCTGGCCGGCACCACCTATCCGATCGACCGCCAGTTCACCGCCGATCTGCTGGGTTTCGACCGGCCGAGCGAGAACAGTCTGGACAGTGTCTCGGACCGCGACTTCGCCATTGAATTCAGTGCCGCAGCCTCGCTGATCATGATGCATCTGTCACGGATGTCGGAAGAGCTGGTGCTGTGGACCTCGGCCCAGTTCAACTTCGTCGAATTGCCGGATCGTTTCTGTACCGGTTCGTCGATCATGCCGCAAAAGAAGAATCCGGATGTGCCGGAACTGGTGCGTGGCAAGAGCGGACGCATATTTGGCCACCTGATGTCGCTGCTGACGCTGATGAAGTCGCAGCCGCTGGCCTACAACAAGGACAATCAGGAAGACAAGGAACCCGTCTTCGATACCGTCGACAACCTGAGTGGCTGCCTGCGTGCCTTTGCCGACATGGTGCCCTTTATCGAGGCCAATCGTGACAGCATGAAGAGCGCCGCCATTCGCGGCTACTCCACCGCCACCGACCTGGCCGACTATCTGGTGAAGAAGGGCATGCCGTTCCGCGATGCGCATGATGTGGTGGGCAAGTCCGTGGCCTATGGCCTGCAAACCGGCAAGGATCTGTCGGAGATGACACTGGCTGAGCTGCAGCCCTTCAGCGACACCATCGGCGACGACGTGTTCGAGGTGCTGACCCTCGAAGGCTCGGTGGCCGCCCGCGATCATCTTGGCGGCACCGCACCGGCACAGGTCAAGGCGGCGGCAGAGCGCGCCAGAGCGAGGCTGGAAGAGCGCTAGCGCTCTCCAGTCAGGCGCTCATGCACCGCTTGCCAGAATGACCACGCCATCCTCGTCGGCCACCACGGTATCGCCGGGGTTTACCTGAGTGCCTTCAATGCGGATGGGCAGGTCGACATGGCCTTCGCCTCGGCGCTGGGACTTGCGCGGAATGGTGCCCAGCGCCTTGACGCCGAGGTCCAGCTCGGCCAATTCTGCCCGATCTCTAACCAGCCCGAAGATGACCGCCCCCGCCCAGCCGTTGTCGACCAGATCCTTGGCGATCATGTCGCCCAGCAGGGCACAGCGCAGACTGCCGCCGCCGTCGACCACCAGCACCCTGCCGTGGCCGGGAGTGGCGCTGAGTTCCTTGATGCGGGAGTTGTCTTCAAAGCACTTGATGGTCACCGCCGGGCCCTGAAAGCGGATGCGACCGCCAAAATCTTTCAGGGTTGCGGGCAGCACACCCAGCGCTTCTTCATGCTCGTCATAGAGGTCGCAGGTCGCAGTGAAGGTCATGTCTATCTCCTGAAGTTGCATTGATTCGCACTTTACCGGTTGTGCCTCGGGCTGTCGCGTACCCGTGCCGTCTGTGCTAACTTGCAGCGATTATTTTGACTCCGGCAGGCTGCAGTATGACCGACTCTCAAGTGCCTTCGCGCTGGCTGGCCTATGGCCTGCTGTGTGCAACGACCCTGTTCTGGGGCGGCAATTTTGTACTGGGTCGGGCGGTCTCGGCGGACATTCCTCCGGTTGCCCTGGCCTGGTGGCGCTGGGTGCTGGCCCTGCTGGTCATCCTGCCTTTTGCTGCCCGCCCGCTATGGCAGTTGCGTCCGGTACTGGTGCGCGAGTGGCGTTATCTGCTGGCAGTGTCGATTCTCAGCGTGACCATCTTCAACACCTTTGTGTATCTCGGCCTGCAGACATTGCCGGCGACCAATGCCGTGCTGCTGCTGTCTTCCGGGCCGGTGCTGATACTGCTGTTCACTTGGCTGCTGTTCGGTGAGGCCATGTCAGTGCGACAGTTGCTGGGTACAGCGGTGTCGATTGCCGGCGTGATATTGATTGTCACCGAGGGCCAGCCCACCGAGTTGTTCAGTGCCTTTCGTGGCGGCAGTGGCAACCTCTGGATACTGGCGGCCGTGATCAGTTGGTGTCTCTATTCGGTTCTGTTGCGCCGCCGACCGGCAGAGATCGGCGGCACGGCCTTTTTTGCGCTGACCGCGCTGGTGGGCTGGATCGTGCTGACACCGCTGTTTCTGCATGAGCACTTTGTGCAGGACAGGGTCATGGACTGGAACACGACAACACTGCTCAGTATCGGCTATGTGGGTCTGTTTGCCAGTGTGGTGGCGTTCCTGTTCTGGAACCGGGGGGTGCAGATACTGGGTCCGGGCAGTGCGGGCTACTTTATCAATCTGATACCCGTCTGGGCGCTGCTGTTGGCAACCCTGCTGCTCGGCGAACGCCTGCTGCCGTTCCACTGGGTGGGGATGGTGTTTATCTTCAGCGGCATTGCCCTGGCGACGCTGATCCGAAAGTCCCCGAAACCTGTGACACCCTGATCAGATCAGGTTGTGCTCCAGGGCGTATTTAGTCAGTCCGGCCGTGCTCTGAATGCCCAGCTTCTGTTTGATGTTGTAGCGGTGGGTCTCTACCGTCCGCACGCTGATGCTCAAGGTGCGTGCGACTTCCTTGTTGGCATACCCCAGCGCGATCAGGTGCAGAACCGCTTCTTCCCGCTTGCTCAGTGCTTCCCTGGGGTGGCCGTCGGATTCCGGCTCATGAAACAGCGCCTGGCTGGCGCCTGAACTGAAGTAGGTGTTGCCCTGATGCACCGTCTCGATGGCCTTGATCAGCTCATGGGATGACACATCCTTGAGCACGTAGCCCGAGGCCCCGGAGCGGATCAGTGGCAGAATGTACTCTCGGTCGTCATGCATGCTGAGCATCAGGACACGCACGTCCGGCAGCTCTTCGCGAAAGCGCGGCATGGCTTCAAGGCCCGAGAGTACTGGCATGGAAACATCCATGATGACCACGTCCGGCTTGAGCTGATGCGCCAGTTCAAGCGCCTCTTCACCATTGTGGGCCTTGCCGACAATATCGATATGGTCTTCTGTGGCCAGCCTGGCTGCCAGACCATCCAGTACCAGCAGATGGTCGTCGGTCAGCAGGACTCTGATCAGGGGCTGTATCTCCGTCATGGCATCTCTTTGTTGTTCAAGGTTGCGGATCAAACAGTTTGCGCCCACCCCTGCTTGGTAGGCAGCACTGCGCGCACTTCGGTGCCCAGGCCAGGGGAGGTATGCAGATTGAGTCGCCCACCTACGACCTCCACGCGTTCACGCATATTGACCAGGCCAATACCCTTGGTCTGACCTCGTTTCAGGTCAAACCCACTGCCGTTGTCGCGCACTTCGAAATATATTCTATCCTGTTGCTGGCTCACACTGATACAGACTTGAGTGGCGCGGGCATGCTTTTCAATATTGTTCAGGCACTCTTGAGCGATCCGATAGATGGTAATTTCCACTTCATCCGAAAAAGTGCCCTCGGCCAATCCATAGTCCAATTGCACTTCAATGCCGGTCAGTTCCTCGAAATGCTCGGCGAGTGCGCGCAGGGCTGGCTTGAGGCCCAGGTCGTCGAGCAATACCGGGCGCAGGTCATGCGAAATCTGGCGCACTTCACGAATGGTCTGATTCAGTACATTGCTGGCGATGTCCAGATCCTGCAGGGCGGGATGGCGGTCACCGGTGCCGTCCAGTTTCTTTTCGGCCAGTTCGATTCTGAATTTCAGTGACACCAGTTGCTGGTTGATGCCGTCATGCAGTTCGCGCGAAAACTTGCGCCGCTCGTTCACCTGCAAGCGCAGGAATTTCTGTACCAGGTCACGCAATTTGCTGTCTGCCAGCCGGTGTTCATGCAGATTGATGGCCAGGCCCAGCAGGACAATCAGTACAACGGTCGCCAGAATAACGGTCATGACGGCAATGAAACTGTTGCGGATGTTGTCATCAAATGAGGCCTTGACCATCTCGACCTCCTCGGCAATGGAGTCGAGATAGAGGCCAGTGCCGAACATCCAGTTCCAGGGTTCAATCAGGTCTGCATAGCCCAGCTTGTCTTCCTGCTCCATCAGGGGAGGCCGTTCCCAGACATAGCGGTGGTAGCCACCGCCACTGTTGGCGGCATCGAGCAGGCCCTGAATCAGCAGATTGCCCTCGCGGTCCTCGAACTCGTAGAGATCTTCCCCGACAAATTCGGGAATGGTGGGATGCACCACATTGATGCCTTCCTGCGTGTAGGCAAAGAAGTAGCCGTCTTCACCAAATGACAGGTTGTGCAGCAGTTGCTTGACCGCCTCCTGAGCTTCGTCATCCGACAATTCCGGGTTTTCAGTGATGTTGCGTATGGCAGAGTTGGCCAGGTCCATCTGCTCTTTGAGTGCCTGCTGCCGGGAATGGGTCAGGTTGTATTCGTAGACGTCGAGCACCTGCTCCGCCAGTTGCCGCGAATGATTGAGACCGAGCACTGACAGAATGCCAGCGGCCACCAGCATGGGCAGGATGGCAAGAAGAATGATTTTTATTTTCAGATTCATGCCGAATTCCGGTAGGGTGAAGGCTGGTTGTTCTTGTTGGTTGGCCCAGTGGCACCAAATTCAGTAGTAATACTGAGTGTTCGCTCGGTGGTATTGCGCTGTTGTTCGGTACTCCCACTAATTGGCATGCGGCGCTGGGCAGACCACGATACTATGTGCAAAATAATCATACAAAAATAATCCTGAGGAATAACGATGCATCTGATGTCGTGGACCGTCCTGGTGATCTCCTGGATCGTCAGAGCGATCTGCAGAGTGAACTGGCTTCTGGGGCAGATCTTCTCTTGGCTGTCACTCGCGATCGTGGTGGTGTGCTTTACTGTTGTGATACAGCGCTACTTCTTTTCCATCAGCCATATCTGGATGCAGGACCTGTTTGTCTGGATGAGTGGCGTGATGTTCATGGGCATTGCGGGCTATGCGCTGCTGACCAATCAGCATGTGCGGGTTGATGTCTTCTATCGTCCTGCTTCCAAGCGCTGGAAAGCGGTTGTGGACATGGTGGGCAGTGTCGTGTTCACCGCACCTTTCGTCTATATCGTGTTCATCTATGGCCTGCCCTATGTGCGCCGCTCCTGGCGCATCATGGAAGCATCCTCCAATTACGGTGGCATGCCGGGGCTCTATATCGTCAAGACCTTTGTTCTGGTGTTTGCAGTCGTTGTCGGGCTGCAGGCCATCGCCATGGTCGGGCGCAGTATCCTGATTCTGTGTGACCGGGAAGACCTGGTGCCGGAATACTTCCGCTACAAAAACGTCGAAAAGCAGGAGGTCTGACCGTGGATCCGGTATTACTCGGTGAGATTCTTGCCCTGATCATGTTCTTCGCCATTATTGGCTTCCTGCTGTTCGGTTTCCCGGTAGCGTTCACGCTGGGCGGCGTTTCAATGCTGTTTGCCCTGATCGGCTACTGGCTGGGTGTATTCGAGCCCCGCATGTTCGGCACGCTGGCCTCCCGCTATGGGGGTATCATGCGCAACGATGTGCTGGTGGCGGTGCCCATATTCATATTTATGGGCATGATGCTGGAGCGTTCCGGTATCGCTGAGCAGTTGCTGATCACCATGGGGCGTCTGTTCCGTACCATGCGCGGTGGTCTGGGCCTGTCGGTGATTATCGTGGGTGCACTGCTGGCGGCCTCCACTGGCGTCGTGGGCGCCACGGTCGTGACCATGGGCTTGCTGTCGCTGCCGGCGATGCTGCGTGCCGGTTATGACCCCCGCCTGTCGAGCGGTGTCATCTGTGCCTCGGGCAGCCTCGGACAGATCATTCCGCCGTCGACGGTGCTGATATTCCTTGGCGACATGATGTCGGGCATCAATCAGCAGGTACAGATGGAGATGGGCAACTTTGCCCCTCAGGTGGTGTCTGTCGGTGATCTGTTTGCGGGAGCCTTCGTGCCCGGCATGATGTTTGTCGGCATCTTCATTTTGTACATGCTGTACAAGGCCTGGCGGGATCCGGCGTCCTGCCCGGCACTGGAAGTGACAGACGAAGAGAAGGCTGCGCTGCTGAAGGATGTATTCGTCAGTCTGGTGCCACCACTGGTGCTCATCTTCGCGGTTCTGGGTTCGATTCTGGGTGGTTTTGCCACCGCCACCGAGTCGGCCTCGGTAGGCGCTGTGGGGGCCATGCTGCTCGCCGCCATGAAGCGCAAGCTGAACCTGGCCAATCTGCGTCATGTCATGATGGCTACGGCTACCACCACCTCGATGATCTTCATTATTCTGGTCGGTGCGTCCGTGTTTGCCCTGGTGTTCCGCACCATGGGCGGTGACGAGCTGGTATCCGATTTCCTGAACGCCCTGCCGGGCGGCAAGGTCGGGGCCATCATCTTCATCATGCTGTTGATGTTCTTCCTTGGCTTCATTCTGGATACCTTCGAGATTATTTTCCTCGTGGTACCCATCACAGCACCTATACTACTGTTCATGGGCGTTGATCCGCTCTGGCTGGGTGTCATCATTGCGGTCAATCTTCAGACCAGCTTCCTGACGCCGCCATTCGGATTCTCGCTGTTCTATCTGCGTGGGGTGGCACCGGATTCGGTAACCACCCGCCAGATCTACGAGGGGGCAATACCGTTTGTCTTATTGCAGATGGTCATCATCGGTTTGTTGGTGGCCTTCCCCGGACTGGTAACCTGGCTGCCTTCCGTGATCCGGTAGCCGCTACAACAATAAAACGAAAGAGGAAAACGATATGAAGCGTCGTGATTTTTTGACCGGCTCTGCTGCGGCAGCCGGTGTAGGTGCCATGGCCATTGGTTCCAAGTCCATCGCTCAGGGCAGTGGTAACCGTACCTGGAGCATGGTTACAACCTGGCCACGCAACTTCCCGGGTCTGGGTGTCGGCGCACAGCGTCTGGCAGATCGCATCACACAAATGTCGGGTGGCCGACTGACCGTTCGTGTTTACTCGGCCGGCGAGTTGGTGCCTGCTCTGGAATCTCTGGATGCGGTCATTGAAGGCTCTGCCGAGATGATGCATGGTGCCGCCTACTACTGGATCAACCGCAGTGAAGGCCTGTCATTCTTCACCGGGGTGCCCTACGGCATGACCTCGCGTGAAATGGCGGCCTGGGTGCGGTACATGGGTGGCCAGGAAATCTGGGATGACATCTATGACCAGTTCGGTGTGAAAGGCTTCCTGTCAGGCGACACGGGCACCCAGGCGGGTGGCTGGTTCCCTGAGGAACTGAAAAGCCTGGACGACATTCAGGGTCTGCGCTTCCGGACGCCGGGGCTGGGTGGTGAAGTCTGGAACCGGATCGGTACTACCACGGTCAACATGGCCGGTGGCGAAATCTTCCAGGCGCTGCAGTCCGGTGCTCTGGATGCGGCCGAGTTCGTTGGGCCCTACAACGACCTGGCGCTGGGCTTCCACCAGATCCACAAGAACTACTACTTCCCGAGCTTCATCGAGCCGGGTCTGGCCACCGAGTGTGTGGTCGACAAGGCCAAGTTCGAAGAGCTGCCGAGTGACCTTCAGCGCATCGTCGAGCTGGCTTGTCAGGCGGAATACGATCAGGTGGCATCAGACTTCTATGCCAACGACCCGATCGCACTGCAGACTCTGGTCAACGACCATGGCGTCATCGTGCGTCAGTTCCCGGAAGATATTCTGGAAGCCGGTGCCAACGCGGCCAAGGAAATCATCATGGAACTGCGTGACAGCAGCGATCCGCTGACTCGCCGTACTACAGAGAGCTTTATCGAGTCTCTGAACCTGCTGCGGGCACGGACCGATGACAACGACCTGACCTTCCTCGAGGCGCGTCGTCGTTACTTCGATCTGACTGACCTGTAAGCGGGTCATTGCCAGAGTAAATGGCGTGATATGAACGGCAGCCCAATGGGCTGCCGTTTTCTTTCTGCCGCATTGAACCGCTATAATCCCCCGCCTCGCCCTGTCGCCAACGATACTTGTTATGTGCCTGATTGCCTTTGCCCTAAACCAGCATCCGGATTACCCGTTGGCCATTGCCGCCAACCGGGATGAGTTCTTTGCCCGTCCCACACAGCCATTGAAAGAATGGCCGGACCATCCGGGCCTGTATGCCGGACGAGACCTGCAGGCCGGTGGCACCTGGCTGGGTGTCTTTCAGTCGACCGGGCGAGTTGCTGCACTGACCAATGTGCGTCAGATTCCTGCACCCGACAGGCGGGGCCCCTCGCGCGGCCAACTGGTGCTGGATGCGTTGCTCGACAGCCGCCCGCTGAGCGAGGTGGTGAAAGGCATTGATGCGAACAAGGATCAGTATCAGGGCTTCAATCTGCTGGTAGCTGACCGCAAAGAAGCCTGGTGCCTGTCCAATCATGCGGACGGCCTGCAACCCCTGTCTTCCGGGGTCTATGGGTTGAGCAACGCCACGCTGGATGTCCCTTGGCCGAAGCTGGTTGAAGCAAGAGACAAACTGCGTGGCTGGCTGGGTGCCCCCACCCAAGTGAAGACCCTGGCTCATCTGCTGGGCGACCCGACACCGGCACCGGACAGCGAACTGCCAGCGACCGGATTGAGCCCGACATGGGAAAAGGCCCTGTCAGCCCAGTTCATTCAGCTCCCTGAATACGGCACCCGCGCCTGCACCGGGCTGATCATCGACCGCCACGGCAACCTGCAACTGCATGAGCAGACGTTCGATGCGCAAGGGCGGGCGGAGACCGAGAATACCGTCAGGTTGGAGGGGTTTTGGTGAATTAGTCGACAGATGACAGTGCACGGTCGACAGTGGGGGCTTGACAGTATTCGGTGGTTTGGCAACGATCGAACTGTCTACTGTCTACTGTCTACTGTCTACTGTCTACTGTCTACTGTCTACTTTC
>NZ_JAIUMC010000027.1 GCF_022565775.1 Natronospirillum sp. | reverse complement strand
TTTTAAAGATTAAGTCCGCCTTTCCCGGAAAGGTGCGATGAACCATAAAAAAGCCATTGTTCCACGTGGAACAATGGCTGCAGGCGGGCAATCTGCTCAGTAATCCAGATTTTCCACCAGCAAGGCATTCTGCTGAATGAATTCACGTCTGGGCTCAACGTCGTCACCCATCAGGGTAGTAAAGATCTGATCAGCCGCTATGGCGTCCTTGATCGACACCTGCAGCATGCGACGAGACTCCGGATCCATCGTTGTTTCCCACAACTGCTCAGGATTCATTTCACCCAGACCCTTGTAGCGCTGAATGTGATAACCCCGTTGCGCTTCGTTCATCAGCCAGGTCATCATTTCGGCCATGCGCTCGGTAGAGAGTTGACGATTGCCGCGCACAATAGTGGCACCTTCCGAGAACAAATCCAGCATGACCTTGCCCAGATCATTGATGCGTATGTAGTCTTCCGATTCAAAAAACTCCGGCGTCAAACTGTAGCTCTGCGACAGCCCGTGCTGTACCGAGGTAATACGGGGCGCATACAAACCGGATTCTTCATTGCGATAAATTTCAGCGCTGTAGACCCGAGTACTGGTGTTGTAGGACTGCAGCATGCCGTCCATCTGATCGGTCCATTGCTGCATGTCCGATTCACCGCGCATCAGATCGCGATTCACCGTGGGCAGATAAAGCAGGTTCTCCAGGACCGCCTCGGGGTAAACGCGGGCCAGCCGACCAATCGCCTTCATGACGACCTGATATTGCAGGATCAGTTTCTCCAGTGCCGCACCAACGATTGGCGGTGCACCCTCTTCCGGGATCAGTTCCGCGCCATCAATGGCCACCTGAGTCAGGTAAAGGTTCAGTGCGTCGTCGTCCTTGATGTATTGCTCCTGCTTGCCCTTCTTGACCTTGTACAGGGGCGGCTGGGCAATGTAGATATAGCCCTCTTCGATCAACTCCGGCATCTGGCGGAAAAAGAAGGTCAGCAGCAGCGTGCGTATGTGGGAACCATCCACGTCCGCATCGGTCATGATGATGATTCGGTGATAGCGCAGTTTTTCTATATTGAATTCGTCCCGACCGATGCCACAGCCCAGGGCCGTGATCAGGGTACCCACTTCGGCAGAGCCCAGCATCTTGTCGAACCGTGATTTTTCAACATTCAGGATCTTGCCCTTCAGCGGCAAGATGGCCTGGGTCTTGCGATCGCGCCCCTGCTTGGCCGAACCACCGGCGGAATCACCCTCCACCAGGTAAAGTTCCGACAGCGCAGGGTCCTTCTCCTGGCAATCAGCCAGCTTGCCGGGCAGGCCGGCGATATCCAGGGCCCCTTTGCGGCGGGTCATGTCCCTGGCCTTTCTCGCCGCTTCGCGTGCACGGGCTGCATCAATCATCTTTTGCACTATCTGCTTGGCTTCATTGGGTCGCTCCAGCAGGTAGTCGCTAAACTGCTGCCCCATCTCCTGTTCGACCGCTGTCTTGACCTCGCTGGATACCAGCTTGTCCTTGGTTTGCGAGCTGAATTTGGGATCCGGGACCTTCACCGAAATGATGGCTGTCAGACCTTCTCTGGCGTCATCACCAGTGGTATTCACCTTCTGCTTCTTCTGCACATTCTCTTGCTGAATGTAGGTATTCAGGCACCGCGTAATGGCCGCCCGGAAACCGGCCAAATGAGCGCCACCGTCCCGCTGCGGGATGTTGTTCGTGTAACACAGGATTTGTTCCTGGTAGCTGTCATTCCACTGCAACGCCACTTCAACCCCGATACCGTCTTCACGCTGGCAATCAAAGTGAAAGGTGTTGTTCAGTGTCGTCTTGCTGCGGTTCAGGTAATCCACGAAGGACCTCAGCCCACCCTCGTAGCAGAAATGCTCCTCACGCCCATCTCGCTCATCCCGCAACCAGATGGATACACCACTGTTAAGGAACGACAGTTCACGCAACCTTTTGGCCAGAATGTCGTAGTGAAATTCGATATTGGTAAAGGTGTCTGCGGAAGGCCGGAAATGGATACGGGTCCCGGAACGGTCAGTCGCTTCCAGTTCCTGCAGCGGGGTGTCCGGTACACCGTGGCGATATACCTGCTGATACTTGTGGCCGTTGCGCCAGATGGTCAGAATAAGCTCACGGGACAGTGCATTGACCACGGACACGCCGACGCCGTGCAGGCCACCGGATACCTTGTAGCTGTTGTCATCGAACTTGCCGCCGGCATGCAGGACCGTCATGATGACCTCGGCCGCCGATTTGCCTTCTTCGTGCTCATCGGTCGGTATACCACGTCCATTGTCACTGACCGAGATGGACTCGTCCTGATGGATGATCACCTCAATATCGGAACAATGCCCTGCCAGCGATTCATCGATGGAGTTGTCGACCACCTCGAAGACCATGTGATGCAGACCGGTGCCATCGTCAGTGTCTCCGATGTACATGCCCGGGCGCTTGCGCACGGCATCCAGTCCTTTCAGTACCTTGATGCTCGACGAATCGTATGTATCAGACATCGATTACTCCTGTAACCTGTTGGGTAGAATCCGGCCTGCCACCATGCTGAACCAGCGCTGATCCGCATTGGTGTGCCAGAGTTCCTGGGCTGGCAGTTGCTCTGCTGCCAGAACGGTCATAAAGACCTGAGTGTCAAAACTGTCGATCAAACCCAGCATTTCCGCCAAATGATTCCGATCCAGCTCTGCGGCCAGGTCATCAAGCAGAATGATGGGCAACTGCGCCCCTTCTTCTCTGGCCAGGCAGCGAATCTGAGCCAGTTTGAGGCAGTGTCCCAGAACCTTCATCTGGCCTCGAGACAACACATCCTTCGCCGGCAGACCCTCCCAGGTCATGCGCAAATCGGCGCGATGCGGACCTGCCTGGGTAATGCCTGTGCGCCGCTCTCGCTCAAGGTTCCCCGGTCGTTCGAGGGCTTCAGCCAGGGTCATCTTATGATCCCAGCCAGGACTGTAATGAACCACCAGGTCCTGTCCAAAGCCAAAGGTTCCGCTGCGTGAGCAAATGGCCCTGAACTCAGTCATGAGCGCTTCAGCATAGGTCGTCCGCAATGCATGCAGCTGATTGGAGACGCGAATGAATTCGTGTGTCCATGCCCGCTGCTCGGACCCGGATATTTTACCAGATTTAAGCCCGCTGTTCCGCTGTTTTACAGCCCTTTCGAACTGTTTGAACAAAGACCTGGCAGCACTTTGTTCCACGTGGAACACACCCCAGTCCAGAAAGCGACGCCGAACTCTGGGGCCACCTTCGAACAATTGAAAATCATCGAGCGTGATGGACTGTACCGGCAGGATAGCGGCCAACTGACTGGCGGAATGCGCCCGATCACCATTAACCACTATATGGCTTTCAGTGCCGGCGCCACGTTCTATCCCGATGGCGAACCCACTGGGGCTCAGCTCACCATAAACCGCTGCCTGCTGGGTGTGGATATTGACCAGAGACCGCAACTGACTGACGCGAAAACTCTTGCCGGTACCCAGCATGTAAATGGCTTCCAGTAATGAGGACTTTCCGGAGCCATTGTCACCAGTGATGAAATTGAAACGAGGGCCGGGATTGAGGCTGACCGACTCCAGATTGCGCAAGCCGGATACCTTGAGGCGGGACAGAACCATCGTTATTCCGCCAGGGGGCAGTGCAAAGGCGCAGAAAACTCACACAGTCGAGGACCGGGTGAGTCTCTGCAAGTGACAGATGAATACACAGGCTTCGCCTACAGGCGCATCGGCATGACTACATACAGGGCGGTTTCGTCATCGAAATCACGCACCAGAGCACTGCTGTTGGAGTCCGATGCCTTGATCAGCACCTGCTCACCATTGATTGCATTGAGTACATCGATCAGGTAATTGACATTGAAGCCCACTTCCAACGGATCACCCTGATAATCTACTGGCAGATTCTCTTCCGCTTCTTCTTGCTCGGGATTATTCGCCAGTACCTGCAGATTGCCGGAGGTCACCATCAGCCGCACACCGCGATACTTCTCATTGGACAGTATCGCAGCTCGGCTAAGCACCGCCTTGAAGCTGGTCCGGTCAGCCACGATTTCCTTGTCGCCACCACGTGGGATGACCCGTTCGTAGTCGGGAAACTTCCCATCGACAAGCTTGGTGGTAAAGGTGTATTGCTCAACAGTAGCGCGTAGATGATTGGCTGTCAGGGTCAGCTTGACGGGTGTGTCGATGTCTTCCAGGATGCGCTGCATTTCCAGAATACCCTTGCGCGGTACGATCACCTGCAGTGGCGGCACTGGTTGCTCAGAGTCGACGGCAGCCATCGCCAGTCGGTGGCCGTCTGTCGCCACCGTGCGCAATTGCTGATCCTTCAATTCCAGCAGCATGCCATTCAGATAATAGCGGACATCCTGCATGGCCATAGCAAAGGTGGTCGCGTCAATCACCCGCAAAAGAGCACTTTGTGGAATCAGCAGTTCGCTCGCCTGCTCGTCGGTCTGAATGTTGGGGAAGTCCACAGCCGGCAAGGTCGACAGCGAATAGCGACTGCGACCGCTGGTCATCAGCACCCGCTCGCCATCCTGGGAAAACTGCAACTCGGCCTCGCCCGGCAAAGACTTACACAGGTCCAACAGCTTGCGCGCCGGCAGGGTAACCCGCCAGGGCTGGGCAACCGGTGTCTCGAGGTCGACACGGGCCACCAATTCGACTTCAAGATCGGTACCGGTCAGGGTCAGGCTGTTGCCCTCAGCTTCCAGCAGCACATTGGCGAGAATGGCAAGTGTGTTTCGTTTTTCCACCACACCGGCCACGAACTGTAGCGGTTTCAGCAGGGCTTCGCGTGAGACGTTAAGATTCATTATCCTTACTCTTGCTCGGTTAGCTGGTCAGTGACCGGTGAATTTTGGCGTAATCTTCCCGTAGTTCAGAAGAAGTTTCCAGCAGCTCTTTCACTTTTCGGCAGGCATGAAGCACTGTTGTGTGGTCGCGCCCCCCGAATGATTTGCCGATTTCAGGCAGGCTGTGCGACGTCAGTTCCTTGGCCAGGGCCATGGCCATCTGCCGCGGCCTGGCCACCGACCGGCTGCGTCGTTTTGAAATCAGATCGGAAATCTTGATGTTGTAGTACTCGGCAACCGTGCGCTGGATATTATCCACAGAAATCTGTTTCTCCTGCGCTGCCAGGAGATCCTTCAACGTATCCTTTATAAAGCCCAGAGTAATTCGACTGCGCGTGAACTGGGCATTGGCAATCACCCGCTTCAATGCGCCTTCCAGTTCTCGAACATTCGACTGGATCTTCTGGGCAATAAAGAAAGCCGCTTCATCGGACAACTTGACACGATCCCGTTCGGCTTTCTTCTTCAGAATAGCCACCCGGGTTTCCAGATCCGGTGGCTCTACTGCCACCGTCAAACCCCATGAGAAACGACTTTTCAACCGGTCTTCCAGGCCTTCTATTTCTTTCGGGAAACGATCGCAGGTCAGAATCACCTGCTGATTGCCTTCCAGCAGGGCATTGAAGGTATGAAAAAACTCTTCCTGAGTGCGGTCCTTGCCAGAGAAAAACTGGATATCGTCAATCAGCAGCGCATCCAGATTTCGGTAGAAGCGCTTGAAATCCGGCATGGCACCTTGCTGCAGTGCTTTGACCATGTCGGCCACAAAACGTTCTGAATGGATATAGAGAACCCGGGCACTCTTATTGCGCTGCACCACCTCATTGCCGATGGCGTGCATCAGGTGTGTCTTGCCCAGACCCACACCACCATAAATGAACAGCGGGTTGTAAGCGCCCCCTTCGTTGGCGGCTACCTGGCGCGAGGCAGCCAGTGCAAGCTGATTGGCCTTGCCTTCAACGAAACTGCCAAAAGTGAATCCTGGGTTCAGATAACTGTGATGCCTCAATCCGCCTTCTACCCGAACCTTGCTCTCTTGGGCGGTGACCTCGCGTGCTGCCTGTTCGGTTTCACCGCCCAGCGCGTTGTGGGTCATCAAAGTCGGTACCGTTGCTGACTGACCAACCCGTTCACCCGCTTCCTGAAGTCGATTGCCTGCGTCTTGCCGAGATTGCCCGTTGATCGACAGTTCGACCCGCAATGACGGGTCCTCACTGACTTCCTTCGCCAGTTGAGTGATACGATCCAGATATTTATCACGCACCCAGTCACTGACGAAACGATTGGGCGCCGCCAACGTCAACTGACTGTCCTGCTCCTGGGCGCCCAGTCGTCGAATCCACGTGTTGTATTGCTGGGTAGGCAACTCGGTTTCAAGCACCGCCAGACAGACATCCCAGACGCCCTGTGACAAACCAACCCCCAAATCCGTTGCAAAAAATCAGTTGCAAACCGTCCCTTTACCCTGTGTACAAACAGGGTACAGGTGTGGGTACAAACAGCGAATAACTCTGTGCATTTTCAGGCTGTGGATAGTATGCCGTGTTATCACCACCATTTCCACCGTAAACCCACAGTCAAAACGCTAGTAATCCCTGAGTTACCAATCCTATTTAATTATTATTTTTCAATAACTTAGCTATCCTATCCACAGATGTAGGCACCCCTAATAATCTTAATAACCACTAAATCCCTCTTTTCTAAAAACACTTCATGAAGTTCATATGACTAACATGCTCCGCACCCGCGAACGGACCCTAGTCGACTGGCTTGTATCGCACCCACTTCTCCGCTAGAATCCGCGCTCACCCAATTACCGGATGCCTGTTTTTTGACCAGGCACCCACGGATCTCAGTGAGAAGATGTTATGAAAAGAACATTTCAACCCAGTGTCCTGAAGCGCAAGCGCACCCACGGTTTTCGTGCTCGCATGGCGACCAAGAACGGCCGCAAAGTACTGGCTGCGCGCCGGGCAAAGGGACGCAAGGTATTGAGTGCCTGAGACTGAATTCCAGTTCCACTCTGTACAGCAGGATGCGCGCGACGTGGCTGACCAGTCTTTTCCGCGCACCAGGCGTCTACTGACAAAAAGCGATTTCAATCGCGTTTTTGAGCAAGCCACAGTTCGTGCCGGCACAGGCGAACTTTTCGCATTGGCCAGTACAGCAGCGGATGCAGAGGCACGTCTGGGGTTTATCGTTGCTCGCAAACATGTACGACGAGCGGTCAACAGGAATCTGATCAAGCGCATAGCGCGTGAAGAATTCCGGCTGCTTGATCCAACCTTCCCCGCACTCGACATCATCGTGATGGCGCGCAAGGGGGCCGACAAGCTGGAGCGGGAGAAACTGCACGAGGCGGTGCGCTATTTGTTCAGAAAACTGCGCCAACGTCGCTCTGAAAAGACTTGAGCAGTAGATCACGCCTTCCAACTGCCTGAATACAGGGTTAGCATTACCAACCTGAAAAAACTGATAGGACATTTCATGGACTGGCGTCGCTTGTTCCCCATCATTGGCCTTGCTCTGGTCAGCTATTTGCTGGTGCTGCAATGGTCTGAATTTGATTCAGCACAGCGCACTCAGGATCGTACACCTGCTGCAGACCAAGCTGCCCAATCTCCGGAACCGGCCCAGCTTCCTGAACAGGATGCACCGTCAGAAACGGAAGACGTCCTGCCGGAATTCCAGGCGGCCGAAGGTCAGGCAGAGCCGGCCGAAACGCCCGGAGACAGTGTCCCTCAGATCACCTCTTCTGCGGACGGTTCTTCTGTTATTCGGGTCCAGACAGATGTGGTGCTGGCAGAAATCCAGCTCGATGGTGGCGACCTAAGTGAGGTGGCCCTTCTCGACTACACCGTATCTGCCGATAATGATACGCCTTTCAGAGTGCTCGAACGTCACACTGGGCGCAGCTATATTGCCCAGAGCGGCCTGCTCGACCAGAACAATCGAGATATCACTCGCAGCGGACGTTTTGTCGCCGAGCAGGATCGGTTTGAAATGGCCGATGGGGAAGACGAGTTGCGGGTACCGCTGACCCAAGTCCTGGAAAACGGTCTGGAAGTCACCAAGACCTACGTGTTCCCGCGCGGCGAATATGACATTCGCATAGAGTTCGAAATCAACAACGTCACCGACAGCAGCCAGCAGTATTCCCTGTTCGGCCAGTTGCGTCGTGATCGCAGCCCGGACCCGAGCCGCGGTGCCGGATTCGCGATGGCGTCTTTTCTGGGTGTGGCCACTACCACGGAAGAAGACCGTTACGACAAGATCAGTTTTCGAAACATGGATCGACGCCCTCATACCCACACTCACTTCGGTGGCTGGGTAGCCTTCCTCCAGCACTACTTTGTCAGTGCCTGGGTGCCGCCACAAAATGAAACACATCGCTATTTCGCACGCGAAAGCAACGGTCTCTACTACGCTGGTTTCACCTCTCCAGCGCGCACGGTTGCCGCCGGCGACACTCAGACCTGGGAAACCACGCTGTTTGTCGGACCCAAGTTGCAGGACCGGCTTTCCGAGCTGTCTGACCATCTGCATCTGACCGTGGATTATGGCTGGCTCTGGTGGGCTGCACAGCCGTTGTTCCAGTTGATGAACTTCATCCATGACTATGTCGGCAACTGGGGCTGGACGATTGTCCTGCTGACGCTGATCATCAAGATGGCCTTCTACCCATTGAGTGCCAAGGCCTACCGGTCTATGGCCAAGATGCGTAAATTTGCGCCGAAAATGGCACAGCTTAAAGAGCAGTATGGTGACGACCGCCAGAAGATGGCGCAGGAAACCATGAAGCTCTACAAGAAAGAGAAGATCAATCCCATGGGCGGCTGTTTGCCCATGCTGGTGCAGATGCCGGTGTTCATCGCGCTCTACTGGGTCTTCATGGAGAGTGTGGAGCTGCGTCATTCGCCGTTCATCTTCTGGATCCAGGACCTGTCGTCGCGTGATCCTTACTTCATCCTGCCGCTGATCTTCGGGGCCACCATGTTCCTGCAGATGAAACTGGGTGCGCAGCCGACAGACCCGATGCAGGCCAAGATCATGAAATTCCTCCCCATCGGTTTCACGGCGTTCTTCCTGCTGTTCCCGGCCGGTCTGGTACTCTACTGGGTGGTCAACAACAGCATTTCAATCGCCCAGCAGCAGTTCGTGAACTGGCGTGTTCTGAAAGAAGACGAAAAGGCTGCGGCGGCTGCTAAAGCCGATGGCGACTGAAGACACCATCTGCGCGATTGCCACGCCGCCCGGACGCGGCGGTGTCGGCATTGTGCGGCTCTCCGGGCCGGCCAGCGCCCGGATCGGTCAGACGATAGCGGGGCGTGCGCTGACGCCGCGTCATGCCCACTACGGGCCCTTTCTGGACGAAGACAACTCGGTGCTCGACCAGGGCATAGCGCTGTATTTCCCCAGCCCTCATTCCTTTACCGGCGAAGATGTCGTTGAGCTGCAGGGCCATGGTGGCCCAGTGATAATCGACCTGTTGCTCAGACGAGCTATGGCCCTTGGTGCCAGGCTGGCTCGTCCCGGTGAATTCAGTGAGCGCGCCTTTCTCAACGACAAGCTGGATCTCGCACAGGCGGAAGCGATCGCCGATCTTATTGCGGCGGCATCGGAACAGGCGGCGCGGAGTGCCGTGCGGTCACTGCAGGGTGAGTTCTCGCAATCCATTGCCGATCTGGTAGCGCAATGCATTGAACTGCGGATCTATGTCGAAGCAGCTATTGATTTTCCAGAAGAGGAGATCGACTTTCTCTCTGATGGCCACGTCGCGGCCTCCCTGCAGGCTCTGAAAGCGCAGTTGCAGACGGTACTGGCCAGTGCACGGCGCGGTACTCTGCTGCAGGAGGGTATGACGGTTGTGATCGCAGGTCGACCCAATGCCGGTAAATCGAGTCTGCTCAATGCGCTGGCCGGACAGGATTCCGCCATTGTGACCGATATCGCTGGCACCACGCGGGATACCCTTCGCGAGTCCATCCAGATCGACGGCCTGCCCTTGCACATCATCGATACGGCGGGGCTGCGTGACTCTGAAGATACTGTGGAAAAGTTGGGGATAGAACGGGCATGGGTACAGATCAGGCAGGCTGACCTGGTGCTATGGATTGTGGATAGTGTGCAGACACCCTGCCTGGACACGAGCCAAGCGGAAGATCCGCTATGGTCACAGTTGCCCCCGGAGTTGCCTGTTGTGCAGGTGCGCAACAAGGTCGATCTCAGCGGTGAGTCACCAGGGCTGACCCAGACCGAGCCACCGTTGCTTCGACTGAGCGCTGCCACCGGAGAGGGATTGGCAGACCTGCGCAATTACCTCAAACAGACCATGGGTTATGACGGTTCGACAGAAGGCGGCTTTATCGCCCGCCGACGCCACCTGCAGGCCTTGGAACAGGCGGCCGGCTTTCTCGACAGTGCCGAAGACCAGTTGCATGGTGCTGCCGCCGGAGAACTGGTGGCGGAAGACCTGCGGCAGGTGCAGCAGGCCTTGAATGAAATTACCGGCGAATTCACCTCTGATGACCTGCTGGGTCGCATCTTCAGTTCCTTCTGTATCGGCAAGTAGCCCGCCCGCACTGATCCAGTCAGGCCTTCCGTGCGTTCTCCTGCAACAAGACGACTGTCGCCGCTGTTCCGTGAGTACAGATGAAAAACCGCAATCGCAGACGCTCGACCGACAAGGCAGATTTGCCGTCCCGGCCCTGCCAGACCTGTGGCCGACCTTTTTCCTGGCGGCGCAAATGGGCCCGCGACTGGGATCAGGTGCGCTACTGCAGTGACCGCTGCCGCCGTGCGCGACCAACAGCGTCCCGAGCCAATGACAGCGACCAGGCCGTGGACTCCCTATGAGCACTGCAGGCCGCTATTCCTGTCTGCGCCTGATTCTGGGCGATCAGCTCCATGCCGGGCACAGCTGGTTTCGCACCGTTGATCCGGATGTGCTGTATGTGCTGGCGGAACTTCCCCAGGAACTGGGCTATGTCCGTCATCACCGGCAGAAGGTGCTCGCCTTCTTTGCCGCTATGCAGACCTTTGCCCGGGCCCTTGCCCAGGCAGACCACGCAGTACTACACCTGACCCTGGACGATACCAAAGACCATGCCAGCCTGCCGGAACTCCTGAACGCTCTTTGCAGCAAGTATGATATCGAGCGTTTCGAGTACCAGCAGCCGGATGAATACCGACTCGACCGGCAGCTCTCAGCACTTTCCCGAACGCTGCCTTGTCCGGTAACCTGCGTAGACAGTGAGCACTTCCTTACACCAAGAGATGCCTGGAACAAGTATCCCAACACCCGTCTGGAGTATTTCTATCGGGCGTTGCGCAAGGAGTATCGGGTATTGCTGACACCCGAAGGCACCCCGGAAGGTGGGCAATGGAACTATGATGCCGAGAATCGCCAGCGCCTGCCGGACAAGGTTGAGCTGCCCGAGCCACTAAAGTTTGCTCATAATGTGTCGGCCATCGAAGACCGCCTGCGTCGACACCAGGTGGAGACGATTGGGGAAGCTGACCCGGAGCGTTTGATCTGGCCCGTCAGTCGCGCTGAGTCGCGCCAGTTGCTGGCCTATTTTCTGCGCTACTGTCTGGCGGACTTTGGCCGCTATCAGGACGCACTGCCGACCCGGGGCTGGAGCCTGTTTCACAGTCGACTATCGTTTTCCCTCAATACCAAGATGTTGCACCCGCTGGAGGTGATCAGGGCAGCAGAGGATCACTGGCGCGCCAATAGTGATGACATCACTCTGGCGCAGGTTGAAGGGTTTATCCGGCAGGTTCTGGGCTGGCGTGAATATGTCAGAGCCCTCTACTGGGCAAAGATGCCGGATTACCGGAGCACCAACCATCTGCAGGCCAGTCGGCCCCTGCCTGGCTGGTACTGGACCGGTCAGACCGGGATGGCCTGCCTGGCCGGTGCAATCGATCAGTCACTGCAGTACGCCTATGCCCATCACATCCAGCGTCTGATGGTGACTGGCACCTTTGCTCTGCTCGCGGGTATAGATCCGGATGAAGTGGATGCCTGGTATCTCGGCATCTATGTGGATGCGATCGAGTGGGTGGAACTGCCCAACACCCGCGGGATGAGTCAGTATGCCGATGGCGGCCTGCTGGCCAGCAAGCCCTATGCGGCATCCGGGCAATACATCAACAAGATGGGCGACTACTGCAAGCACTGTCGGTACAAGGTCAAGGAGCGCACGGGCCCTGACAGCTGCCCGCTGAACAGTCTCTACTGGCATTTCCTGCACCGGCATGAGGAGCGCTTGCAGGACAATCCTCGCTTGAAGCTGGTCTATGCCAACTGGCGACGGCAGCCAGTGGAGCAGCAGCGAGCCATTCTGGACACGGCAGAGTCCTACCTCGGCCAGCTGGAAACGCTGTAAGCACAGTGCCTCACTTGATCTGATCACTGCTGCGGAACATGCGCTTGATGAGCAGACGAATCCAGGCCCGCAACTCGGCATCGCTCCGCGGGCGAACAACCACGTCGTTGACCCCGGCCTGGCGGGCATGCTGACTGAGCTTGCTCTTGTCTTCCGGTGCCAGGCCGATGATCCAGGCGTATCGGTTGCCGTCTTCGCGGGCTCGACAGGCGCGGGTGAACTCGATGCCATCGACCAGTTGCGCCTGCAGATCAAGCAGAATGACATCGAATGTCTGCTCGCGCAGGCGGGACAGACCAATCTGGCCATTCTTGACCCAGTAGATGTCCACACCCTTCAGCAATTGCGCCCGCGCCTCCTGATAAAGCACGGGTGATTCATCGACGATGAGCCAGTGCTCAACGGCCTTCTGGCCCTGATTATCATGCTCAATATCCATCCAGAGCCAGAAACACACACTGGACCCTGCATCGGGTGTGGACTGGACCTGAAGTCGAGCGCCCAGACGACGCAGCAGAAACAGGGCGATGGTCAGCCCCGAACCCAGGCTGACTGACGGATGACCCTGAGCATCGGTTTCCGGGGGCGGCGTGCCCTCAAGCCAGAAGCGCTGAATCTCTGCCAGCAATTCCTCTTCCATGCCCTGCCCTGAATCCCTAAGTTCGAATCGGGTATTCACCCGGTGACGGGTTTGTCCTTCGACCTCGATGATCAGTTTGATAAAGCCACTCTCGGTGTACTCGAGTGCGTTGTCCAGCAGCCGCAACAGAATGATCTGCAGGGTCCGGTCGGGACCGACTAACAGGGGTACATCCGGTGTCATCAATTCAGCCCGAAAATACACCCTGCCCTGGTGGCGGTCTTCCTGATCGTCGAACCAGTCCTCAAAACCGGTCAGCCAAGCTCTGAGATCCAGCACTTCCGCTTCGACCTCATAGTTCTGGGTCAGCAATTGCTCCAGGTTCTGCAGATCCTGCACATAACTCAGCCCGTCACGGGTTGCCTTTCGGGCACTGTCCAGAGCCAGTTGGCGCGCATCAGCCTGTACTTCATGGCGCAGACTCTTGACCGCATGGTGCACCTGATGCAGACGCGATTCGATATTGGCATTCAAAGCCCCGCGCCAGTTCTGTCCTAGCTGCGCGGCGGCTCTAATCTGGTCAAGTTGTTCTCGGTGCTCATCGGCCACATCGGCATAGGCCTGCGAGCGCGCCCGCAGGTCGGCCCAGGCTTTCTGCTGGTTGCGGTGAAACTGCCAATAGATGACAAAGGAATGCAGAGCAGTCAGCAACAGAAAGGCAATGCTGAACAGGGCCAGCAGCGGGGTGTGCAGAACCGGCGACAGTGACATGTAAGCCAACCAGATGCCGCCCAGCGCAGAATAGCCGAACAGCAGCAGGTGCAGCGTATACAAAGCCTGCGTATGCCTCAATTGCAACAGAATCAAAGTCGCCAAGACGGTATACCAGACCCAGGTCTGGAGCAGGAACAGCTCGGGTGACACCACTAGGTAGAGCACCAGCAATACGGCAAAGCCCGCAACGGCGCCACTGTACAGTCGTTGCTTCTGTGTTCTTTTCAGAAAGGCGCTGAGCGCCGCAATGACCGATCCGAGCAGGCTCAGACCGGTTAGCGGAATCAGCAGGTACCACAGATTGTTTTGCATCCAGGGCGAGTCCGGCCATAGCCACAAATGTCCCAGACCAAACCAGAACCAAAGTTGCAGCAGCCAGGCCATAGCGCTTATGGCCACCCAGACAAATGACCAATGGCCCTTGAGCAATGTCTGCAGCAGGTTGAACAGGAACAAGGCCAGCAACAGCCCGGTTACAGCTCCGACCAGCAACATTTCCTGTTGGGTAAAGGTCTGATAGCCGGCTCGGTCCATCAGCATCATGGGGAAAAATTGCCAGTCATCACTGGTACCGGTGATATAGAGGGACTGCCGCGTGCCCGGTTCGATTTGCAGCGGTATGACAAAATGATTACCCGGCGAGAGGCGCTGGGCCGGTGACTGATAATCACTGAGCTGGATATACTGGTCGCTGTCAGGCAGGTCCAGATAGACGCGAATCAGGTCAAGGCTGGGGTTGCGAATGAGCAGATACCAGGTGGTCTGGTTGCTTTCATTGCTGATGGTGCTGTACCAGTGGTAGATGTCTTCTGACCAGCCCTGATTCGGAACCTGTGATATCCCTTCCGGCCAGTCCTGATCCCTTACCGGGGTCCACGACTCCAGCCAAAGCCCGCTGCCGTGCTCGTGCAACTCATAGCGATTCCGCTCACCTTCAAGTGTCAGCACCGCGGTGGCAGGCGCACTCAGCAACAGCAGCAGCACCAGCAAAAGCCAGGCACGAGGTCTCCGACCCTCCCTCAGGTCATGCCGAGAAATCGGCCACCATTTTTTCGATGTCGGCCCAGACAATGGCTTTGTCCTTTTCATTCAGAATCTCGTGGCGCATGGTCGGGTAGAGTTTCAGTTCGGCGCCTGGTCCATGTTTGCGCAACCGCGCAGCAAGCTGTGTCGGTCCTTTGCCCATGCGCCCGACCGGGTCGCGGCCGCCGGCCAGCACCAGTATCTGCAGGTGCCTGGGTAACTGGCGCAGTGTACGGTTGTGGCTCAGACGGTAGAGCACGCTGCTGAACTCTTGCCAGAACCCCACACTGCAGCGAAAACCGCAGCAGGGATCAGCCCTATAGTCGTCCACCACGGCAGGGTCACTGCATACCCAGTCAAACTCGGTTCTGGCCGGTGCAAAAGACCGGTTGAACTGCTCAAAGGTCAGTTTCTGGATCAGAGGGCTGACATGTTCCGAGCCATAACGCCGGCTCAGCAGGGCAGTCAGCCGATTGAGCACATAGCTTCCCGCCGAATCGGTAGAGTTGGTACCCACCAGCACCAGGCCTCTGCAGTTGGCTGGCAGCGGCAGGGCAGCAGCGTGATCCAGTACGGTAAAAGAACCCATGCTGTGGCCCAACACCCAAAGCGGCAGATCGGGCGCCTGCTCGGCGGCATGGGCCAGCATGACGGTCAGCCTGTCGCTGATGGCAGACCAGCCGGCAGCACCGAGGTGGCCCGGTGTTTTCGCCTGACGGCCGTGTCCGGGATGATCATAGGTCAGAACATGCCAGCCCTGCCGGGACAGGAAGTCTGCAAAACCGGCGTAGCGGCCATGGTGCTCCGCCATACCATGGCAGATCACCATGGTACCCAAGGGGTCGGATGTAGCCGGCGTCCACCGCCAGTCAAATTCATTCATGCCAGCAGTGTAGGTGGATCATCAGAGCCGGGGCAAGCGACAATTGCATGCACCCTTATCCGGGTTGGCGCAGGCGCAGTGCCTGCAGCGGCCGAAACGGGCACAAACCCCCGCTTTCGGCCAGCTGGACAACCCCTGGTGGAGCTTCAAGACCGTCGGTCAGCATATCGAGACTCTGCCGCACAACCCCTTCCAGTTCACTGGCATAGGGCTCACCAATCAACTGATGGGCCAGCATGTTGGCTTCGGTCATGTCGATGTGCAGTATAAAGCGCCCCAGGCGCACGTGCAGGTGGTCATTCAGCTCTTCCAGCAGGCGGTGGCCCAGATAGGCTCGATCCAGCAGTGCCAGTAGGCCGCCCTCCTCACTCAATTCGCATTTGCTGTTGAAAAAGTTCTCAACAGCCCGGGTCACCGGCATAATCAGAGGTTCGAGCCCGCCCTCGCGAGCGGAGGCCTCCGCGGTGCGCAGGGAAACCGGCAACTGCTCGATATAGCGACAAACGTAGGCATACAGACTGGTCGCATCCGTATTCAATTTCTCGGCCTGCCGGCGGTAAACCCGCTCTCTATCAGGGCGGGCTTCGTCGCAGCTGCGGGCAAGCAGAATGGCGTACTCCACATCGGTGATGGTCATACCGGGTGCACCCTGTAAGAGGCGAGAAAGACGCTGAAATTATAGCCGGTGTCTGAAATAGCTGCCTAACCTGTCGGTTAAATTATGTAATTCTTTGCCAGCGGTGCCAGACCAAGGTACCCATCATCAGGCTGCGCAACGCCATCATGCCGGCAAACAGTGCCCAGATGACATGGTTGCTGCTGATCGGAATGAGCAGACTCAGGGGCAGATAGAAGGCAAATACACTGAGCAGCAGCACATTGCGCATCGCCCGGACCCACTGCAGACCGATGAAGACACCATCCAGCCAATAAGCCCACCAAGTGTAAAGAGGCATCAGGATCATCCAGATCGCATAGGCACCGGCGAGTGAGCGAATCTGTTCCAGATCGGTGAGCAGGCCAATCAGCATCTGATGACTCAGGGCAAACGCCAGAGTCAGTAGCAGGGCGGTGCCCAGTGACCAGCACCCGGTAACGATGATGGCAGCCTGAACCCCCTGTCTTTGCCTCGCCCCGGCACTCTGGCCGACCAGCGCCTCGGCGGCATTGGCATAGCCATCCAGAATACTGGAGATAACCAGCAGAAACGCCAACAGGACGGCATTGGCTGCAATCACGTCCTGACCCAGTTGCAGCCCGAGTCTGGCGAACCAGTTGAAGGCAAACAGTAGGGTGAAGGTCCGAATGAGTAACGGAAAGGCCAGCGCCAGATAGTGACTGAGACTGGGTACCCGCGTGGACAGATCTGTGGATAAGCTGTGGCTTTTGGTGTATCCAAGTACTTTCCATGCACAGCCTGTGTACACGAGAAAAGCACAGGCGTCTCCTAGGACACTACCCGCTGCTACGCCTTCCAGGCCCAGGCCAAGGCCCAGTACCAGAAAGACACTCAACAGGATATTCACAAGCTGTGCGGTCAATGTCGCGATCAGGTTGACCCGGGTGCGCTGGATGCCGATAAACCAGCCCGCCAGCAGCAGGTTGAGCAACACGAAAGGCGCACTCCAGACCCGGATGCCAAGATAGGTGCGAACATGATCGGCAAGGGATTCTTCTGGCGCATAAAAACCGATGCCCCACTCGATCAGCCAGGGCGACAGCACGATCAGGCTCACGCCCAGCAGTCCGACCCAGCCCGCCAGACGTCGCAGCCACTGGCCGGCTGTGGCGAGACCGGAGGCACCGAAGATCCATGCGGTACTGCCGCTGGTGGCCATGGTCAGAAGATTGAAGCCCCAGGCCACTATGCTGAACAGGTTGGCCCCGAGCGCCACTGCGGCCAGATACTGGCTGTCAGGCTGGCGACCCATCAGTGCGGTATCCACCAGGCCCAGCAAGGGTGCACTGGCATTGGCCAGCATCAGCGGCCAGGCCAGATGCCAGACTCGCCAGATCAGTGTCGAGGACAATTTTGACTGCAACGTGATAAAACCTGACAGAGTTCGATGAATATCGGGACTCTACGCCGATTGACTTTTGTTTGACAATTTTACAGTATTCGCGGCCCGCGTAAGACTGTCAGATTGAGGCGCGCGCGTATATACTCCCGCGTCGAGAGCGAAAGGTGGGCATTGGCGCCCTGTCTGCAGGCAGAGCAGGTCTCTGTGAAAACGACTGGCCGCCCTGCAATTGTAAAGACGGCTTAAGCCGCACTGAATACCGATAGTCGACCCGTTTAGCCGTATCTAGCCGAGGTAAAAATGCTTAAAAGACTGCGACCCCTGAGCCTGCTGGCTGCGGTCTTCAGTGCTCTGTCACTGGCCAGCAGCGGCGCCCTTGCCGGTTGGGAAACCAACATGACCCGGGGTGTCACTGAAATCAGCCACGAAATTTACAACCTTCACATGATGATGCTCTACATCGTCACCGTCATTGGTGTCCTCGTTTTCGGTGTCATGTTCTGGGCCATGTTCAAATTTCGCAAGTCCAAAGGGGCCAAGCCTGCCACCTGGCATGAAAACACGCGTCTGGAAGTCCTCTGGACTGTTATACCTCTGTTCATACTGATCGGGATGGCGATTCCCGCCACCATGACGCTGGCCAAGATTTACGACACACCGGATGCCGACGTCACCGTCAAAATTGACGGCTATCAGTGGCGCTGGCAGTACACCTATCTCGCCGATTCACCGGACGATGAAGTTTCGTTCTTCTCTGCCCTGTCTACGCCGCGTTTCGAAATCCGCGGTGAAGCCGAAAAAAGCGAATGGTATCTGCTGGACGTGGACAACCCGTTGGTAATTCCCGCCAACACACCGGTCAAGTTCCTGATTACCGCCAATGATGTCATTCACTCCTGGTGGGTGCCTGACTTCGGCATCAAGAAGGACGCAGTTCCCGGCATCATCAACGAATCACATACCACCGTGCTGGAAACCGGTACCTACCGCGGTATGTGTGCAGAGTTGTGTGGCCGCGATCACGCCTACATGCCCATTGTTGTGGAAGTGGTCGAGCCGGACGAATTCGAACAGTGGCTTGCTGAGCAGCGTGGCGACACTGCTGCCGCCGGCTCTGAAACCCTAAACACCGCCGGACAGTAGTAAAGGAGACGTTTGATGACTGCTATTCCTCATGATGATCACGCACATCATGGTCCGGCCAAGGGCCTGTGGCGCTGGGTTGTCACCACCAACCACAAGGACATCGGTGCGATGTACCTGTGGCTCAGTTTTGCCATGTTTCTGCTCGGGGGTGCCTTTGCCATGGTCATCCGGGCCGAGTTGTTCCAGCCCGGTTTCAGCCTGGTAGCGCCCGAGTTCTTCAACCAAATGACCACCATGCATGGTCTGATCATGGTATTCGGTGCGGTTATGCCGGCCTTTGTCGGGCTGGCCAACTACATGATTCCGCTGATGATCGGTGCGCCGGATATGGCGCTGCCGCGGCTGAACAACCTCAGCTTCTGGATTCTGCCCTTTGCCTTTCTGATTCTGGTCAGCACCCTGTTCATGGAAGGCGGTGGCCCCAACTTCGGCTGGACCTTCTATGCACCCCTGTCGACGACCTACGGGCCACCCTCGACGGTGTTCTTCATCCTGTCCATGCACATCATGGGTGCTTCGTCCATCATGGGTGCGATCAACATCATCGTCACCATCTGGAACATGCGCGCACCCGGTATGACGTGGATGAAAATGCCGCTGTTTGTCTGGACCTGGCTGATTACTGCCTTCCTGCTGATTATGGTCATGCCAGTACTGGCCGGTCTGATCACCATGATGCTGCTGGACATCACCGCGCAGACCTCCTTTTTCAACGCTGCCGGTGGCGGCAGTCCGCTGCTGTTCCAGCATCTGTTCTGGTTCTTCGGGCATCCTGAAGTCTATATCATGATCCTGCCGGCTTTCGGTATCATCAGCGCCATCATTCCGGCCTTCGCGCGCAAGCCGCTGTTCGGATATGCCTCCATGGTGTATGCCACAGCCGCCATCGCGATCCTGTCATTCTTCGTGTGGGCGCACCACATGTTTACCGTGGGTATGCCCTTTGCGGCACAGCTGTTCTTCATGATCTCCACCATGATCATTGCCGTGCCGACCGGGGTGAAGGTTTTCAACTGGGTGGCCACCATGATCGGCGGCTCCATGACCTTTGAAGTGCCTATGCTGTTCGCCATCGCCTTTGTGGTGCTGTTCACCATCGGCGGATTCTCCGGTCTGATGCTTGCCATTGCGCCAGTAGACTATCAGTACCACGACACCTATTTCGTGGTGGCGCACTTCCATTATGTGCTGGTGCCCGGGGCCGTGTTCTCCATCATGGCGGGTGTCTACTACTGGCTGCCGAAGTGGACCGGAAACATGTTCCATGAGGGCCTGGCCAAGGTGCACTTCTGGATGTCATTTGTCGGCGTCAATGTGGCGTTCTTTCCGCAGCATTTTGTCGGTCTCGCGGGCATGCCGCGTCGCATACCCGACTACCCGCTGCAGTTCGCCAATTTCAACATGATTTCCAGCATGGGCGCTTTCCTCTTCGGTCTGAGCCAGTTGCTGTTCATGTTCATCGTCATCAAATGTGTCATGGGCGGCAAGAAAGCCGAAGCCAAGCCCTGGGAAGGTGCCGAAGGTCTGGAGTGGGATCTGCCGAGCCCCCTGCCCTACCATACATTTGAAACACCACCGGAAATCAAGTGAGGTGAATGGTCATGTCTGACACAGCGCAGAAGTCCAATACCAAGAACATTAAAATAATGGCGCAACTGGGTTTGTTGTCCGTTGCCATGGTCGCCTTCGTCTTTGTTGGTCTGGTACCCATGTACAACTGGATCTGTGAAGTGACCGGCATTGGCGGGCGCACCACGGGCCCGACCACTGAACTGATTTCCGAGATCGATGAAAGTCGGGATATCAGGGTCCAGTTCATGGCCAGCATGCAGACAGACATGCCGTTCGAATTCCGGGCGCTGGATACCCGGGTGCAGGTGCATCCGGGCCAGCAGCACACGATTCACTATCGGGTGACCAACACCAGCGACGAGACGCGTACTGTTCAGGCAGTGCCGAGCCTCAGCCCTTACCGGGTGACAGAACACTTCCACAAGATAGAATGCTTCTGTTTTGAACAGACCGTTCTGGAGCCTGGCGAATCACTCGACATGCCGATGATTTTCTATGTCGATCCGCGTTTGCCTGAAGATGTGAGAACGATTGCCATGTCCTATTCTTTGTTCAACATGCCAGGATATGCCCGGGCTGACATCAAGGAGACCAACTGATGTCGTCATCAACCCATGACAAGACACCAGCCTATTATGTTCCGGAATCAAGCCGTCTCCCTATTGCGATGGCTTTTACACTGTTTCTGCTGGCCTGGGGTGGCGCCGGTTGGTTGCAGCAGGTTGCCGGGATTCAGGAGAATACCTCCGGTGTCTGGATCTTCTCTCTGGGCATGATCCTGTTTGCCGCGACCCTGACGATCTGGTTTACCAAAACCTCGCGCGAGCATATGGCGGGCCTGAACAGCGAGCAGTTGCAGGACAGTTATCGCCAGTGCATGAAATGGTTCATCGTCTCCGAAGCCATGTTCTTCGCGGCGTTCTTCGGTGGCCTGTTCTATGTAAGATTCTTCGAGCTGCAGTGGATGGCCGGCGAAGGCGCCAAGGCGGCCACCGGCATGCTCTATGAAGGGTTTGAATATACCTGGCCGTTGTTGGTCAACCCGAATCCGGAGGCGGTACCCGGTCCGCAGGAAGCCATGCACTGGACCATCCCGCTGATCAACACCACACTGCTGATTACCTCGAGTGTGACGCTGACTTTCGCGCACCATGCGCTGCGCAAGGAGCACCGCAGCGGGCTGAAAAACTGGTTGCTGGCCACCATTGTTCTGGCCGTAATATTCCTGGGTTTCCAAGCCTACGAATATTATGAAGCCTATGCGCATCTGGGCCTGACACTGGATTCCGGAATTTACGGATCAACCTTCTTTATTCTGACCGGGTTCCATGGCATCCACGTGATCATGGGCACCATCATTCTGATTGCGCTTTATTTCAGGGTACTGAAGGGGCACTTTACCGGGCCGGATCACTTCGGTTTCGAGGCGGGCGCCTGGTACTGGCACTTTGTGGATGTTATCTGGGTGCTGCTGTTTTTCGTGGTCTATATCTTCTGATACAGACCACAGGCAGGGACCTCTCTATCAGTAGGTGCCCGACCAGGGCGCCTGCACATCGAGCTGGCCGGTAAGGATGCCGGCCACCAGCACCACCAGCAGGGCGACAGCAAGACCCACTCGCCACCAGAGCCAGTAAAGTGTCTTTGCCCCATCTTCCCGCCATAGATGACGCGCCGACGTTGCCAGGGCTCCAACCATGGCCAGTAACAGAACAGCCAGCAATAGCTTGAACATACAGGGTCTCCGTTATGCGGTTTAAGCCGGGTCTGGCCATGACAGCTTTCGTACTGTTCTTTCTGCCCATAACCCTGTCACTCGGGTGGTGGCAGCTTAACAGGGCGGAAGAAAAAAAACAGGTGCTCGCGGTGCTTGAAAGTCGGACAAATGAGGCTGTCGAGTGGATCTCCGGGGTGGCGCCAGAGGCCGGCTTCCAAATAGAGGCCTGCATCGACTGGAGCGGCGAACTTTGGTATCTGGACAACAGAACCTGGCAGGGCCGAGTGGGCTATGAAGTCTATTTGCCAGCAACGCTTTGCGATACTGACGAACCGTTGCTGCTGGGCCTGGGGTGGATAGAGGGCCTGGCGTCGCGCCGTGAACTGCCGGCAGTGTCTGGCCTGGACAGTCTGGCGGAGCCGGTGGCCATGCAAGGCGAAGTCAGACCGAGATCTGCAGCGCCCTGGCTGACCGCGGAGGCCGAGGCAGTGGCGCCTCGGCAGTGGCGCCTGCAGAGTCTGGCGGATGTGCCCGATGAGCGTTGGGGGGACGGCACTCCGCTGATCCAGTTGCGGACACCGGATGATGCTGTATTGAGAGACATCTGGAATCCCGTGAACATGCCACCGGAACGCCATATCGGGTATGCTGTGCAGTGGTTCGGTCTGGCGTCAGTTCTGGTACTGGGTTTTCTGGCCTGGGGCATCAAGCGGGGTCGTACGAATACCATGAGGTCATGACATGATGGCAAAGGCGACACCCAAGCCCGGTTACAAGGCAGTGCAACTCTGGGTTGTGCTGCTTACCCCATTGCTGGTAATACTGGCGTCTACCGGCCTTTACTATTCGGGCTGGCTTCAGCCGGAGACGACGACCAACAAGGGCGAGCTGATCATGCCGCCTCTGGACATCACTGACTTGGGGGTTGATGACCTCGAGCGCAGTTGGTGGATGGTGACGGTGTCGCAGAACGGCTGCGACAGTGACTGCGAAGAAATGCTTTACTGGGTGCAGCAGGTCCACATCCGACTGGGACGAGAAAGTCCGCGTGTCAGTCGTTTGCTGCTGACGCCCGAACCGGTCAGTCTGAATGAAACATTCCCGGGGCTCCAGGAGCGCCAGGGTGATCTGCAGGCACTGCCCATGGACGAAGACCTGCAGTTGTTCATTGTCGATCCGAACGGCAACATCATGATGAAGTTCGATTCCGACAACCCTTATGAGGATGTACTGGACGACATGAACAAATTGCTCAGCCGCTCAACAATAGGTTAGAGGTGTAGTACCCATGCTGCGAAAGGCCCTGTCTCGCCCCGGCTACATGCTGGCCCTGATCTCCGTGATCTTCAGTTATTTTGTGGTCACCATTGGTGCCTATACCCGTCTGGTTGACGCCGGGCTGGGCTGCCCCGACTGGCCGTTCTGCTATGGCCATCTGTGGGCACCGCTTTCCGATGAGGCCATCTCGCTGGCCAACCAGGCCTGGCCGGAGTTTCCTGTAGATCACGACATCATCTGGCCGGAAATGCTGCACCGTTATGTTGCCTTCATTCTGGGACTGATGGTACTGGGACTCTGGTACATTACCTTCCGCCATCGCAACGTACCCGGTCAGCCGATCAAGCTGCCGATCGCCATCGGCATCATCATCTGCATTCAGGCCGCTTTCGGGGCCTGGACCGTAACGTTGAAGCTCTGGCCGCAGGTGGTCACGGCACATCTGCTGGGAGGGTTCCTGACCGCGACTCTGCTCTGGCTGCTGACGTTGCGCCTTTCCGGCTGGCAGCCCGGCCTGCGCTGGGTCAATACCAAATACATGTCCATGCGCCTTGCAGTCATCACTATGGTGGCACTGATCATTCAGATCGCGCTGGGCGGATGGACCTCCGCCAACTATGCCGCTTTGGCCTGCCCCGACTTCCCGACCTGTCAGGGTTACTGGTTCCCGCCGTTCGATTATGTTCGGGGCTTCGATATCTTCCAGAGCGTCGGGCCCAACTACCTGGGCGGGCAACTGGATGGTGAGGCACGCGCGGCAATTCACTATGTGCACCGGGTCGGCGCACTGGTCGTCACCGGCTTGATGCTGGTGCTGGCGTGGGGCGTGCATCGCGCCGGTTTACAATCGCTTGCCAAATTGTTGATAGCAACACTGACAGTGCAGGTTGCACTCGGTATCATTAATGTCTATTTTGCGCTGCCCCTGTGGGCTGCGACGGCGCACAATGGTGTGGCACTGGTACTGCTTATGGTGCTGACCACCATCATGTACCGAATGTACCGGGAGTTATCGTATGACCAATAGCGTGGCCCGATCCACGCGCGGAGCACTGGCCCGCGACCTGTGGGAGATGTGCAAGCCCAAAGTCGTGCTGTTGATGCTGATCACTGCGGTGGTCGGCATGGCTCTGGCGACAGACGGCTGGATTGCGCCCCAGGTGCTGGTGTTCGGCAATCTGGGTATTGCGCTGGTGGCCGCCTCCGGGGCGGCCATCAACCACCTGATGGACGAGCGGATAGATCAGAAGATGGCCCGCACACAGCGCCGTCCGGTGGCCACCGGGCGCGTGTCCGTGCCTCTGGGTATCGGGTTTGCGGCAGCACTGAGCCTGTCGGGCAGTCTGATTCTGTGGTGGAGTACCAACCTGCTCACCATGTGGCTGACCCTGGCAGCCCTGGTGGGCTATGCCTTTATCTACACCGGATTTCTCAAGCGCGCCACACCACAGAATATCGTGATTGGCGGGCTGGCAGGTGCAGCTCCGCCACTGCTGGGATGGACTGCGGTAACAGGCCAGATTGAACCCATGGCGCTGCTGCTGGTATTGATTATCTTTGCCTGGACGCCACCGCATTTCTGGGCGCTTGCCATCCATCGGCGTGAAGACTACGCCAAGGCGAATATCCCCATGTTGCCGGTGACGCACGGCGTCGCCTATACCAAGTTGTTTGTTTTGCTTTACACCATTTTGCTGACGGCAGTGACACTGTTGCCCTACCTGATTCTGGAAGCCGGGCGTCTTTATCTGGTCGTGGCCATGCTGCTGAACATCCGGTTCATCCATTGGGCGTGCAAACTGTATCGGGATGAGCGCCATGCCATGCCGACGTTCCGCTTTTCGATTACCTATCTGTTGTGGCTGTTTACAGCGCTACTGGCCGATCACTATCTGGAGCTCTATCTGCCGCGACTGCTCGCCATGATGGGCTGAGGGTTATTCGGCGGGCGGCAGGTGGGGCGAGAACCAGGTACTGAGTTGCTGCTCCAGGGTGTCGAGTCCTTCTTTGCGCAACGACGAAAATGTCTGCACGGTGACCAGATCATCCACATTGGCGAGGCCCTTGCGGGCGGCCTGCAGGGCATTGAGCTGCGGCCCCTTTTTCAGTTTATCGGCCTTGGTCAGCAGAATGTGGGTAGGGATCTCTGCATCCACGGACCATTGCAGCATGGCCTGATCAAACTCCTTGAAGGGGTGGCGAATATCCATCAGCAGAACCAGCCCGATCAATGATTTGCGGGCCTGCAGGTAGGCTTCCAGCTCGGCGTCCCATTGTTGCTTGATCGTCTTCTGCACCTTGGCATAGCCGTAGCCGGGGAGGTCCACCAGACGGACAGCCTCGGTCTGCAGCGTAAAGAAATTGATCAACTGGGTCCGACCGGGCGTTTTACTGGTGCGAGCCAGTTTATGATTGCGGGTCAGGGTGTTCAGGGCGCTGGACTTGCCTGCATTGGAGCGACCGGCAAAAGCCACTTCCGCCCCCTGATCCGGAGGACATTGGGCAAGACCAGGCGCACTGGTCAGAAAACGGGCCTGAGCAAAATTGAGGGTATCTGACATTGAGCAAAATTCCTGTACGCCGATGGTCGCTGGTAGCTGCAGCGCCACAGTTTAACAGAAATGGAGACCGGCGGCGGATGGCTGTGTGGCTGTTCGGTTTGAGTGTGCTGGGTGCCGTGCACTCGGTCGGGGCGGAACAACTGAAAGACCCATTGCAGACCGTGGAGCAGAACTGTCTGTCCTGTCACCAGTCCGGTGCCGGCAATGCCCCCCGACCGCAGAACCATGGCGACTGGCGGTCGTTGCTCGAAGAGTACACGCTGGAGCAATTGGTCGATCATGCCTGGGACGGCCGCGGACGAATGCCGGCGAGAGGTTTCTGCCGGGACTGCACCTACGAGGATATCGAGCAAGCTGTCCTGTACATGATTCCGCAGCGCTTGCTGCAGGACTCGTCTGACGACTGATTTGGAGACTATCTGGCAATTAAGAGTGTATTTTTTGCCCGTCTGAATTGCCCGCATGACCGGCGGTCGGTAAACTACCGGCCATAATCAATAACTTGGATCACGGCATGATGAAAAGAACCATCGCGGCCGCTCTGGCCATTGCAGGGTTGTCTGGCCTGGTATTCGCTGAAGTTGATGCGCAGCGCGGTGAAGAGCTGTCTCAGACCTGTGCGGGATGCCACGGCACAGACGGCAACAGTTCAGATCCTGCCAACCCGAGTCTGGCGGGGCAGAACGAGCGCTATTTTGTAGAGCAGCTACAGGCGTATCAATCCGGGCAGCGCGTCAATGCTCTGATGCAGGGTTTTGCTGCCGATCTGAGTGAACAGGACATGCGCGACCTGGCTGCCTTTTATGCAGAGCAGGAGCCTACTTTCGGTGAAGCAGATCCGGACCTGGTCGAACTGGGGCGCCAAATATATCGTGCCGGTATAGAAGAGAGCGGCGTCATGTCCTGTATGGCCTGCCATGGCGCCCAGGGCCAGGGCAACGCGCCAGCCGGGTTCCCGCGGGTAGCGGGTCAGCATGCGGACTACACCATTCGCCAGCTGGAAGCTTACCGGGCCGGGCACCGTGCTGATGAGCCCAGTGAAAACGCCCGCATGACAGATGGGCAGACACGCAAGATGCGTGCAGTGGCTTATCGGATGCGCGATCACGAGATCGAGGCTGTCGCCTCTTATCTTCAGGGTTTGCACTGAATCAGTGCTCCCGCGCTCTATAAATCAACTGTAAAAAGGCGGAACCATCCGCCTTTTTTATGCCCAAATAGCCCATAATCCCAACTCGGGTCAAGCACACATCAGGCCCGATGGGCCACCACTGGCGCCGCTCTCCGCGGCGTCCTAAAGACAATAAAGTAGTTCGGGTATCCAGCTATGTTGAGACGTTTCCTGTTGCTGTCAGTACTGCTGGCTGCGTTGACAGCTATGACCTCCGCGCACGCAGACCACCTGCAAGAAGGTGTCCACTACCGCGCTCTGAGTTCTCCCGTCAATGTGTCCATTCCACGTGGCAAGGATGGCATCATTCACGAATTTTTCTGGTACGGCTGTATTCATTGCTACAATCTGGAACCAGCCGTGATGGAGTTCAAGGAAAGCCTGCCGGACAATCTGGCGTTTGAGGAAATCCCCGCCACTTTCAGCGAAGTGCACGAGCTGCATGGTCGGGCCTTTTACGCTTGGCAGTTTCTGAATATGCCCGAGAGCACGCATCAGGCGCTCTATGACGAGATCTTCGTCAACGGGAACAACATGCGCAATGAGCGTGAACTGGTGCGCTTCTTCGAAGACAAGGGTGTCAGCGCGGATGATTTTCAGAAAATGATGAACTCGTTTTCTGTACAGACGAAGATCCGCGTCGCACAGAACCTGACCGCCAGTGCACAGGTACGCGGCACACCTTCAGTTATGGTCAATGGTCGCTACATGGTAGAAAGTGGTATGCCGGGCGTGCAGTCCAATGAGGACATGCTGCGGATTGCGCGTGAGCTGGCATTGGAGCTCGCGGATTAAAACCGGTGTATGAGCCAGGGGGTCAAAGTCGACAGCGTCTCGGTCTTTGACGCCCTGACCTGATCAGAGCAGTTCCAGATCCCAGTCGTCGAGTTCCTGGCGCAGTCGCTGCCGTTCCAGATGGTCTTCAACAGCGCGCCTGGCGGCGAGCCTGCGATGATTGTTCTGTCGTTTGTTCTCACTGCTTTCCGTTGCTTTGTGCAGATGGTCGTCTTCCAGATTGGCCAGTTCGACCTCAAACAGATTTGTCGACATGAACAGACTCCTTGTTGGGTCGGCACGCACCCTGCTCACTGAGCGCACCCGTTTATTCTTCTTCTGACAGCGCAGGATAGCCCTGTTGTGCTTCCTGCATCTGTCCCAAGTTTAGTTCAAAGGCGAGGCCCGAACAAACCAAAAATGCATCAGTTGCGTGGACATCGTCACATTTAGCTGACGTTAACGACAGGGCGCGGTGGTTACGGGCTCAGTGCAGCATTCGCGGCTGTTCTGCCGACGGCTGAAAGTGTCGTACAAAGTTGACCAGATCTCCGGCAGCCAGAGTGTGTCCTATCTGGTCGCCCTCGGTGCGGTCAGGCTGCAGATCTGCCAATAGCCGGAGGTCCGCGAAGCTGTTCACCCGATTGATGGTCAGCCCCCAGCCCAGTTCCTGACCCATGCGGGTCAATAAGCGCAATTGCGTAGGTTCGGTGCAGGCCACCCGAACAACTGACACCGGCAGTTGTGTGAGCTGGCCCAGAGCTACGGGCCAGGCCTCGGCATCTTCCAGCGCCAGGTGTATGCCGGAGCGATGAAGGGCATTCATCTGGGCCTGTACCAGTGCACGATCGCGCTGCAAGGCTCTGGCCGGGACACTGAGTTCGAGCAGCGAGGGAGGGATGCCGAACTCCTCCAGTACTCCCTCTGTCAATTCGCGCAGGTGTTCGTTGAACAGCAGGCGGTCATTAAGCGGAAACGACAGGATCAGGGCTTCCCGATCCGTGGCCTCGGCGCACTGCACGTGGCAAGCGCAGGCATCCCGCAGCATTTGCCGGTACAGCTTTTCCTCAAGCCGTTTTTCCTGGGCCAGAGCATAAAGTGGCTCGGTGCTGAATTCTCCTAAATCGGTATAGTCCAGCACGGTACTGACCCGGATGCCAACAATGTCGCCACTGGCACCGCGAACCTGAGGCCGGTAACGCAAGGGGGTCTCCAGGCAGCTCAGGATTTTCTGCAGGGCAGCCAGGGATTCCGCCTTGCGCGTACTGGCGCTACGGTGCAGATCGGCAGCAACATGGACCTGATTGCCGCCCTGGCGTCTGGCCTGCTCGAGTGCCATACCGGCCTCGTTCAGGCACTCATGAATATTGTCAGCGGTCAGCATGACCAGCCCCAGTGAGGCGGTCGGTAACACTTCGTGCTGGTCCAGCAGCATCGGGCGATGGATGTCCGCAACAATCTGATCCGCCAGGTGGCGCAACCGCATAGTCGTTTCAAAATGCGAGAACAGCAGCCCGAAGTGGCCGCCGCCCAGGCGAGCCACCATCATCAATGGCGCCCCGTACTGATGCAGACGGGCCGCCAGATCCTGCAACAACAGGTCACCGATGGCATGTCCTTCGCTCTCATTGAGCGCACTGAACTGGTCAATGTCGAGCAGCCCGATGGCGACCTGCTGATCCGGCAGGTGGTCCATGCGCCGGTAATAGTCGAGCTGCTGATGGAAATAGCTGCGATTGGGCAACCCCGTCAATGGATCATAGTGCCCCTTGGCGAGAGCCCGCCGAGCGCCGTCTGTCTGTGCCAGGTCACGCCCGAACCCAAGGTAATGGCTGACCATGTTGTCGGTGATGACTGCCCGGAACATCATGTGCAGCGGGAAGCTCTGCCCGTCCGATCGCTGCTCCAGCAGCTCCCCTTCCCAGTGCCCCTGTTCTGCCAGTCGTTCGACAATGGTCTTGGCTATCCGGCTGCTGCTGCAGTCGGCCCATAGGTGGCCTTTCCAGTCCTCCTGAGAACGGCGCAGCATGGCGGCAAAAGCCGGATTGAGCGCACTGACCCTGAAATTCCGATCCAGCACCAGCAGGGGATCCAGATTGTCTCTGAACAGGCTGGCGGCCAGCGTCAGCTCCTGTTGCTGGGTCACTTCTTCGGTAATATCCCGGCGGGTGCCCAGCATGCGTCTGGGGCGATGGCGTGCGTCATAGGCGATCGTACGCCCGGTGTCCTCAAGCCAGCGGGGTGGCTCTTCGCGATTACGATAGCGCACTGTCAATCTTGCGGTATGGCCACGCAGGTGTTGCAACAGATCTTGTCGCACCCGACTGAAGTCGTCCGGATGGACATAGTCCGCAAGCGGTCGCATGACACCCTGCTGTAACTGACCAAACCCCTGTTCCGGGCCGCTGATGTGCAAATGACGACGGCCGATGTCCCAGTCCCAGACCGCCAGCTGGCTCGCCTGCATGGCCATTTGCAGTTTCTGGTCATTCTGCATCAGGGCTTCCGTGTAGGCGTCCCTGAGCCTGATCTCGGTGGTCAGCTGTCGATTGTTGGCTGCCAGTTCGCGTGCTCTGCGGTCAATCTGGCGTGCCATTTGATCCTGGTCGTCATACAGTTGCTGCAGTTGCCGCTGCTGATGCCAGAGCATTGCTGCCGCCGCCGCCAGCACCAGCAGCGTCACACCCGCCCAGACTGCGGCTGGGGCGCTCAGCCAGAACAGCAGGCCCCAGCCGGTCAGCAACAGTATTAGCCCTGGCAACAGCCGCTGCCAGACACGCAGCGGTGAATTTTGAGGGGTGGCGCGGGTACGGCCACTTTCAGTGGGCAGCGGTTTCATGTTCGGCCTTGTATGTCCATACAGCTTCGTTAGAATGCGCGACAGTCAGTTCTAACTGTAGTCGCCGGCACTCCGGGCTGCCAGATCAGGCTGTCATCGTTTATTGCTTTTCCTGCACGGAGTCTCCGATGTCCATACTCGAGCGTCTTGCCACCCTCAACGAACCCCAGCAGAAGGCGGTCAAATCAGATGCGCAGCATCTGCTGGTGCTGGCCGGGGCGGGCAGTGGCAAAACACGGGTGTTGACCCATCGCATGGCCTGGTTGCTGGAAACCGGACAGGCAGCGCCCACCGGCCTGTTGGCGGTCACCTTCACCAACAAGGCCGCACGCGAAATGCGCACCCGCGTCGAGGAGCTGCTGGGCCAGCCGGTTGATCCGCTGTGGATCGGTACCTTTCACGGGCTGGCACATCGACTGCTGCGCCAGCATCACCTCGAAGCCGGGCTGCCCCGGGCTTTTCAGATCATGGACAGTGATGATCAGTTGCGCCTGATCAAGCGACTGCTGACAGAGCTGGGCCTGAAAGACTCCAGCCTGGAGCCGCGTCAGATGCAGTGGTACATCAATGACCAGAAAGACGAGGGCCGTCGCGCCGAGCATAGTGCGCCCAGCTCGGATCCCTTCGAGCAGGCGCAGCAACAGGTCTATGCGGCGTATCAGGACGCCTGCAACCGGGCCGGCGTGGTCGACTTTGCCGAACTGCTGCTGCGGGCGCATGAACTGTGGCGGGACAATCCGGCCCTGCTCAAGCATTACCAGCAGCGGTTTCGCCATGTGTTGGTCGACGAGTTTCAGGACATCAACACCATTCAATATGCCTGGCTGCGCATCCTGCTGGGCACCCAGGGCAACCTGATGGTGGTCGGCGATGACGACCAGTCTATCTATGGCTGGCGCGGCGCCCGGGTAGAAACCATTCAGCAGTTTCACGATGATTTTCCTGGCGCCGAACTGGTTCGCCTGGAGCAGAACTATCGCTCGACCCAGACCATACTGCGTGCCGCTAATGCGGTGATCGACCACAACAAGGGTCGCTTGGGCAAGGAACTCTGGTCGGACGGCGACGCCGGTGAGCCGCTGCAGGTCTATACGGCATTCAATGAGCAGGATGAAGCGAGATTCATAGCCGAGCAGGCAGAAAACTGGATTGAATCCGGTAATTCAGCCGACGATATCGCGGTTCTGTATCGCTCCAATGCCCAGTCACGGGTATTGGAAGAGGCCCTGATGCACGCCCGGTTACCCTACCGGATCTATGGCGGCATGCGCTTCTACGAACGCCTGGAAATTCGCAATGCCCTGGCCTACCTCCGCCTGGTGGCCAACCCGCAGGATGATCCGGCCTTCGAGCGGGTGGTCAATGTGCCGCCCCGCGGGGTAGGTGAAAAATCACTGGAAAAGATCCGCCAACTGGCGCGTGAGGAAGGCAGCTCTCTTTGGGATGCGGCGCACCTGAGCGTCGAGCGGCGGATGGTCAGTGGCAAGGCGCTGCAGGCGCTGAGTGTGTTTTTCCAGTTGATGACGGACTTGCAGCAGTCACGGCAGGCGCTGGGGCTGCGCGAGCTGGCGCAGACCGTATTCGACATGACCGGCTTGCTAGACTACCACAAGGCGGAAAAGGGTGAGCGTGGCCACGTGCGCGTCGAGAATCTGCAGGAGCTGCTCAGTGCGCTGGATAACTATCAGGCGGCAGAGGAGCTGGATCCACTGAACGAATTTCTGGCCGAAGCCAGCCTCAATGCCGGTGACAATCAGGCCGAAGACTATGAAGCGGCGATCAGCCTGATGACGCTGCACTCGGCCAAGGGTCTGGAGTTTCCGCTGGTCTTTCTGGTCGGCATGGAAGAGGGGTTGTTTCCGCATCAGCGCTCCTCCAGCGACCCGGAGCGGCTGGAGGAAGAACGGCGTCTCTGCTACGTCGGTATTACCCGCGCCGAGCGCAAGCTGTACATCACCCATGCCGAAAGCCGACGACTTTACGGGCAGGACAGTTTCAATCCGGTATCCCGTTTTGTGCGCGAGATACCGGAGGATCTGCGCGAGGATATTCGCGTACCGCTCAGTCTGTCTCGCCCCTCATCCACGGCGGCGGTCGCACCGGCGGACAACACGGTGTTGCCGCTGGGTTCGCTGGTCAGACATCCGATTTTCGGGGAGGGTGTAGTCCTGCAATATGAGGGTCATGGCCCCAATGCGACGGTGCAGGTCAATTTCACCAATGAGGGCGTGAAGCAACTGGTCTACCAGTTTGCCAAGCTTGAAATCATCGGCTGAAACAGTCGGCCTTCAGGGCCCGTTCACGCCATCTGCGTGCCGTTAGGCAGTGGTCTGATCCGCCGTTGCTCGTCAATGGCGACATAGGTGAACTCGGCTTCCGTGACCTTGCGCCGCTGGCTTTCTTCCGGCATGCGGCACCATACTTCAATGGACACCCGCAGTGAACTGCGGCCGGTCTGCTTGAGCAGGGCATAGCAGCACACGATCGAGCCCACCCGAACCGGGCGTACAAATGACATTTCACCAATGGCCATGGTGGTGACCCGCCCGCGCGCGATGCGGGTGGCCATCAGGCCCGCCGCAGTGTCCATCTGGGTCACCAGCCAGCCCCCGGAAATATCGCCATTGGCGCTGGCATCAGCCATCATTGGCACAATGCGCAGCATGAGCTCGCCCTGCGGGTTGGGTGAAAGACTGTCATCGTGCATGGCCGTAAGCGCACCCTTGAGCTATGGATTCCGGACTCTGATTGTACCGGCTTCCGCGCCTTTACTACAGCGGACAGCAGAAAACGAGGCTGAGGCTTCTTGACGCCACTGAACCGCATCAGTATATTAGCGCTCCGTTGCCGGCATAGCTCAGTTGGTAGAGCAACTGACTTGTAATCAGTAGGTCCC
>NZ_JAIUMC010000026.1 GCF_022565775.1 Natronospirillum sp. | reverse complement strand
CCAAAGGCTATGCCGGTTGCTTCGGTGTCTATCCGCGCCGCCGCGTGGTCAGCAAGCTGGAAATGCCCCCGGAGACCACAGAGCACCCCTACTTCGAGTCCCACGAGCTGGTGGCGCCCACCGAGGAAACCGTGCCGGACCGTTCGGCCTTCGGCACCCACTGGGGGCTGATATTCTTCTTTGGCGATGATCCCATCAAGTTGCGGGACCTGCTCAAGGCTCAGGAAGAGCTGGATTTCTACGTCTAGGGTTTTGCGCGGGCTTCACGAGGACTGGAGTCATTGACTCTGACCCCATTGATTTCCCATTGATTTTTGACTCTGACCCCATTGATTTCGTATTGATCCTAAGGCCTCAGTTCCTCTCCGGCAAGTCACCCGCGTAGTGACAGGCGGCTTCGTGCCCCGCTTGCAGGTCTTTCAAGTTGACCAACTTGGGCTCTTCCACTCGGCAGCGCTCCTGAGCGTAGGGGCATCGGGTGTGGAAGCGACAGCCTTCCGGTGGGTCGATGGGTGAGGGGACATCGCCCTTGAGCGGGATTCTCTCTGTTTTCGCTTTCGGGTCATAGGTCGGAATGGACGACAGCAGCGCCTGTGTGTAGGGGTGCTGTGGCTTCTCGAACAGGGACTTCTTGTCGGCAATCTCCACGATCTTGCCCAGATACATCACGATGATGCGGTCGGAGATGTGTCGGACCACCCCCAGATCATGCGAGATGAAGATGTAGGTGAGCTTGAAATCCCGCTGCAGTTGCTTCAGCAGATTGAGGATCTGCGCCTGGATGGACACATCCAGTGCGGAGACGGCTTCGTCGCAGATGATCAGCTTGGGGTTGACCGCCAGGGCGCGTGCAATGCCGATACGCTGCCGCTGACCACCGCTGAACTCATGGGGGTAGCGGTCGATCTGATAGGCGCCCAGACCAACGGTTTCCAGCAACTCCAACGCCCGTTCCCGGCGCTGCGCCTTGGGCACGATGCTCTGGATTTCCAGAGCTTCCATCAATACATCGGCCACGGTCTGGCGGGGGTTGATGGAGGCATAGGGGTCCTGAAAGATGATTTGCAGGTCTTTTCGGGTCTGGCGCAACTCCGAGCTGGAGAGGCTCACCATATCCTTTCCCTGGAACCGGACTTCACCGGCCGAGGGGTGCTCGAGGCGCAGAATGGAGCGCCCCGTGGTCGATTTGCCACAGCCGGATTCACCGACGATGCTGACGGTCTCCCCTTCATGCACGTCGAAGCTGATGTCATCGACGGCCTTGACATGATTGACGGTAGCGCCAAAGAAACCGCCCTTGATCGGAAAGTACTGTTTCAGATTGATCACCTGAAGCAGGGGTTGGCTCGCTGTCATGTCAAGTATTCTCCACAGTTTCCTGCCATTTCTCGGTGAACTTCCAGCAGCGCACCTGTGTATTGTCATCCTGGTCCAGCAAGGGGGGCGCTTCCTGCTCGCACAGTGGACGAGCATCCGCACAGCGAGGCGCGAAGGCACACCCTCTGGGTAGATTTGTCGGATTGGGCACGGACCCCTGAATGGCAATCAGCTCGTCCTTGTCTTCGTCATGCCGGGGCAGAGAGTTGAACAGGCCAACGGTATAGGGATGTTTCGGCTCCCTGAACAGGGTCTCCACATCAGCGTACTCGACGACCTTGCCGCAATACATGACTGCCACATAGTCGCAGGTCTCTGCCACCACACCCAGGTTGTGGGTGATCATGATCACCGACATGTTCCGTTCGGTCTGCAGGTTCTTGATCAGGTCCAGAATCTGCGCCTGAATCGTCACATCCAGCGCCGTGGTGGGCTCATCGGCGATCAGCAAACTGGGATCACAGGCCAGGGCCATGGCAATCATCACCCGCTGGCGCATCCCGCCGGACAGCTCGAACGGGTATTGGCTGGCGCGCTTTTCCGGTGAAGGAATGCCCACCTGCTTCAGCATGTCAACGGATCTTGCCAGGGCTTTGGATTTCTTCATGCCCTGGTGAACCTGATAGGCCTCCGCAATCTGTTCGCCCACCGTGAACACCGGGTTCAGCGACGTCATGGGCTCTTGGAATATCATGGATATCTTGTTGCCCCGGATACGCCGCAAGGCTTTCTCGGGCAATTTCAGGAGATCGTCGTTGCCCATCAGTATCTCGCCGCTCTCAATCCGGCCCGGGTCTCGCACCAGACGCAGGATGGACATGGACATTACACTCTTGCCGGAACCGGATTCACCAACCACGCCCAGCGCCTTGCCTTCCGGCACCACCAGGCTCAGGTCATTGACCGCCTTGACCTGACCGGCGTCGGTATCGAATACCGTGGTCAGGTGCTTGATTTCGAGAAAGGGTTTTGGTTGTTCCATCAGTTGTAGTCCACCCTTTTGTTGAAGTAGCGGTATGACACATCCACCAGGAAATTGACCATCACGAACATGAGGGCAAAGATAAGAACCACACCCTGAACCACCGGGAAGTCTCTCGAGCCAATGGCCTGGATAACCATACGGCCCATGCCGTTGATGGAGAATACGGTCTCGGTCAGTACAGTACCCGAGAGCAGAGCACCCAGCTCAAGACCGACGACGGTAATCACCGGGATCATGGCGTTTTTCAGCGCATGCTTGTAGATCACCAGGCGCTCGGACAAGCCCTTTGCCCTTGCGGTGCGCACATAGTCCTGGTTGATCACCTCCAGCATACTGGCCCGCGTCACGCGGGCGATAATGGCGGCACCGGCCGTGCCCAGGGTGATGACCGGCAGAATCGTTTGTTGCCAGGTGCCCCAGCCGGACGGCGGTAACAGGCGGAGTTCGATGGAGAAATACTGGATGAGCATCAGGCCCAGCCAGAAGTTCGGCATGGACAGACCGAACAGCGCGATAATCATGATGGTGGTGTCGGCCAGTCCGTAGCGCCTTACGGCCGAGAATACACCGGCGATCAGGCCAATAAATACACTCAGAATAGTACTGTAGATAGCCAGTTTTACGGTAATCCAGAATCTCGGCCTGATTTCATCAAGCACATTACGGTTGCTGCGTATCGACTGGCCCAAATCGCCTTGCAGCAGATTGGCCATATAGCGGCCATATTGCACATATATCGGATCATTCAGGCCCAGCCGATCCCGCATACGCTCTACCTGCGCTGGCGGGGCGGTTTCACCGGCCATAATCTGTGCCGGGTCGCCGGGTATCAAATGCATCAAAGAGAATACCAGCAGGGTTACGCCAATAACCACCGGTATAGTCTGTAGAAATCTGCGTACTATAAATTTGAACACGGCTTCGGCCCCTTATTTTTTTGTTTTAGGATCCAGCGCGTCGCGCAGACCGTCACCAAATAAATTGAATGCCAATACGGCCACCACAATAGCCAGGCCGGGGAATAGAGCCACATGAGGATAATCAAACATATAATTGCGACCGTCACTGAGCATTCTGCCCCACTCCGGTGAGGGGGGTTGCGCACCCAGGCCGAGGAACGAGAGAGCACTTGCGACCAATATGGCAATCGCTATGCGTAAAGTTGACTGTACAATGATCGGCGATAAAATATTGGGCAGCACATGCTTGACAATAATGCGTAAATCAGTCGCCCCCAATGCTCTGACCGCATCAATGTATTCCAGTTTCTTGATGGTCAGGGTTGAACCCCTGACCACGCGCGCGAAGGTGGGAATGGAGAAGACCGCTACAGCAACGATCACACTGCCGATGCTGCCCCCGAGTACGCTGACCAGGGCAATGGCCAGCAGGATGCCCGGGAAGGCCAGCAGAACGTCGATGAAGCGCATGATCACCGAATCGAGCGCGCCACCGTAAAATCCCGCCAGAATGCCCAGAGGTACGCCGATTACGGCCCCCACCAACACCGAGGAAAAGCCCACAATCAGGGTGATCTGCATGCCGTGAATAAGGCGCGTAAAGATGTCGCGACCGTTGTGATCGGTGCCCAGCCAGAACTCGGCTGAGGGCGACTGGAGCCTGTTCGAGAAATCTACCCTGACCGGATCATGCGTGGTGAGATAGGGCCCCACAATGGCCACCAGAATCAGCAGGAGGATCAGATAGCCTCCCCAAAGCGCCGTCTTGTTCTTTTTCAGCTTTCTATATACCAGTCGCCAGTTGGACGTCGATATAACAGCTTTGTCGGGGTCGTTTTCGTTTTGGGTTGCAAGACCAGTCACTATACGCCATCCTTTTATTTCGCATAACGCGCAGGAAATACGATTGAATTTGGAATATAAAAAAGTGTCCGTTATCAGATTTGGACATATATAAAACAAAGCATGGAGAAAGTAAAATGGCGAGAAGCATAAAGCACAAGCGACTACTGGCACCTTTGATTGCCGGCCTGATGAGCGTAGCTCTGGTGGTACAGGTACAGGCATCCGAGAACAGAGGTGGCGATTTGATCAAGGCCATGTTGTCGGATGCCGTGGGTCTGGACCCACACACCGTCAATGACGTGCCCTCCAGTATTGTCGCTCACCACATCTATGAATCCCTGGTTGAATTCGACACCGACAGTGAGCTGCAGCCGTTGCTGGCCACGTCGTGGACCAATGTCGACGACACCACTGTAGAGTTTACTTTACGGGAAGGCGTTACCTTTCACGACGGCTCCGCACTGACGGCCGAAGTGGTCAAGGCCAACTTTGATCGCCTGCTCGATCCGGACGTCGCATCACCGCGGGAATTTCTCTTCTCGATGATTGACGAGGTGGTCGTGGTAGACGACCTGACCGTTCAGTTCGTAACGGAATCTCCGTTTGCACCTCTGGTGGCTCACCTGGCGCACAGCGGCGGTGGCATCGCCAGCCTGGAAGCCATCGAGCGCGACTATGAAGCCATGGCCGACGGCCGCAGCCCGGGCTCCTATCTCTCCGAAAACCCGTCCGGCACCGGCTATTTCAAGCTGGACAACTGGTCGCCCGGTTCAGAACTCCGCCTGGTCAGAAATGAAGACTACTGGGGTGACAATGCCCTGCTGGACAGCGTGACCTACAAGGTGGTTCCGGAAAGCCAGACGCGTATCGCCGAACTGGAAACCGGTAATGCGCACATCATCGACCCGGTACAGTCAAGCGACATGGGCCGCGTTGACAGAATGCCCGATGCCAGCCTGTTGCGCCAAAGCTCAACCAGCCTGGCCTATCTGGGCTTCAACGCTGAAAAAGAACCCTTTGATGACGTCAGAGTCAGACAAGCCATTTCCATGGCAGTCAACAAGGAAGACATTGTAGCCGGTGTTTATGACAACACCGGGCTCGCAGCGGTCGGCCCCATCGCCCCCGGCGTGTTCGGTTATGATGACAGCGTGAGCGCCATTCCTTACGACATGGATCAGGCCCGTGATCTGCTGGCCGAGGCCGGCTATGAAGACGGCTTCAGCACCACCATCTGGACCAACGACAACCCGGACCGCATTCAGATTGCCGAGTATACGCAGTCCAAGCTCCGCGACCTGAACATCGACGTCAGTGTTGAAGTGTTGGAATGGGGTGCCTACCTGGAGAATACCGCCAACGGTGAGCACGACATGTTCATTCTGGGCTGGTCTACACCGACCATGGATGCCGACTACGCCATGTACGCGCTGTTCCATTCCAGCCAGCATGGTTCTGCAGGCAACCGGTCGTTCTTCACCAGCGAAGAGCTGGACGAACTTCTGGATGCCGGCCGTGTTGAAACTGATCCGGATGTGCGTGAAGCACTGTACCGCGATGCGCAGGAACTGCTGGTTGAACTGGCGCCCATGATGTATCTGTGGCACCAGGAATATCTGATCGGTGTTGCGGACTCCGTCAGAGGCCTGGAAGTCATGCCGACCAACCACTACCTGTTGCGAAACGTGTACATCGAGCAGTAAACCTTACTCCATCGATTGAAACCCGCCCACGTGGCGGGTTTTTTTTGCTTCATACCGGGTCGATTGCGGTATCGAGTTGCTGCTCGAGCTCCTCGATCAGGGGGGTGCTGCCGCCAGTGCGCTCACGCCACGTCTCCAGTTGAGTCCGGGCTTCGTTGAACATGCCTGCATTGAGCCGATATTCGAAAGAGGCCAGCCAGAGACTGTCCGATGACGGAAACAGCTCCAGCGCCTCGTCGACGAGAAACAGCCAGTTGTTCGGACTGATGCCGATTTCCTGGCGGGCATTCATCAGGCGATGCACCAGCAGTCTCTGCAGACGCCTTCGGGGTAGCGGAATAGGCCAGCCGGCGTCGCAGTCCGTGGCCAGCGGTCGCAATGCCTTGACCAGGCGTAGCAATGCCGCCATCGACTCGGGCGGCTGGCTCAGCCAGTGCGTGATCCACCAGAGATCGACATAGATCAGGCGATTGTTGAGGCTCAAGGACCCCTGCTGCGTGTTGATCATCAACTCGCTGCCCAGCCTTTTGCGCAAACGGTGGACCGTGGTATCCAGAACCTGTCGGGCCCGATCACCCTCCTGATCCGGCCACAGGGCATCTTCAATTTGATGACGCGGCACCGCCGCCCCTTCAAGCCCCGCCAGACACAGGTAAAGCAGCAGCTCCCAGGCCTTGCCCTTGAGGCTGATGGCCTCACCATCAAGCCGCACTTCAGGCCCGTCAAACAATCGCACTTCCAGCGGCCAGGCCCAGTCCTCTGGGCTCTGAACCGGCTCCGGCGGCTCCAGTCGGCGACAACGGATCAGACGTTGCACATAGTCCTGCTCGATACCCGCCGTCAGCGCCGTATGACACAGCCGCGCCATGACATCAGGCTGCCACCAGGGAAAATTGAAATAGCAGCGCTCGGCGCCTATGCGCATCCCCTGCTCCAGCAGACGACAGGCTCGCGACCGAAGGCCAAGGTGCAGTGAAATCTGGGCCCCGGCCAGCGCACGGAAAAAGGGAACCGTATGGGTTTTCATCGGCTTGCCGATGCGCCGCGCCTTGGCCATGTGGAACAGGGCTCGCGCCGTCTGACCCACTTCCAGACTGGCCTGGGCAACACCCAGGTGGGTCACGGCGCAGATAAAGGTCGTACCCGAGCGTTGCGCCAGGCGCAGCGCCTCTTCGGCGCAGCTCAGCGACTGTTGCAGGTCACCCATCAGGTGATACCGCCAGGCCTGACTGTAAAAGTAGCCGGAGCGGTCGAGAAAATGATGGGGATGGGTATGCTGATTCATCCGTTCGAGCGCTTCTGCCGCTTCCTGAACACTGCTGCGACTCAGCGCCAGCAACGCCTGCTGCATGTAGAAATGGGAATTCCAGAGCAGGATGTCGGTGTCTTCAGCCAGCGCCAGCCCTTGCTCTATCTCCTGCTCACAGGGGCCATAATCAACCAGAAACCGATGCACCATGCTGGCAATCGAGTAGCTCATCAGCAGGGCCCGCGGGTCCCGTGTCTCAGCGCGCACCTGCGCCATGACCGGCAGCCACTGGCGCGCCTCCAGCAATTGCCCGCACCAGACCTGGTAGAGCGTCAGATAATTGATGGCGGTCAGCCGGGTCTGCACCGACACGGCGGACTCCGCGACCTGCCGGCACGCTTCATACGCGGTGTCGATATCAGGGTGGGCGGGGGCTCGAAATACCATCATGCCGAAACGGGCAACCACACATTCGGCGGCCAGTTCTCCGGGCAGAGTCGACGCGTCCTGCGCCGGTGCAATCTCCGCCAGCCAGCGATCACAGAACGCCAGCGCTTCATCGAATATGTGAAAATCAGACAAGGTCAGTATGCGCCCACTGACCAGAATCACCATGGCCTGCCAGACCTCCGGCGACTGCGGATCATCCTGCAACCGCTGGAAGCGGTCACGAGCGCGCTCGCTCGCTTCCCAAGGTTCCGAGAAGAAGAGCCGGGCTTTCTGTACTTCGTTGATGATCATGCAGTGGACATTTTTTGTACTGATTGACTGAGCACTTACAGATACTTGATTGCGGAAACAAGGGCAAAGGCAGAAAGGCAACAAATTCCAGCCTGAAAAGTAGCGCTTTCAGCAAGACGTACTGCGTTCTCCTACCATACCAGACTGTGAGACTGCCAGGGAGTATCGGGCGGCAAGGCTTCATACCAGGATTGGAAGATCAGCACGGCGGCATCACTGTCGACTGAATGCGCACCGAAATCGGTGATGCCCGATTCGCGTGCCGTTCTCTTGACCTCGTGTGACGTCAGCCGTTCATCCCAACCCAGTGCGGGCAACCCGAAGCGCCCGTGCAGCCGTTTGCGAAACTTCTCCGCACGGCGCGTCATGTCACTGGCCGTGCCATCCATGTTCAGGGGCAGACCGACCAGCAGGCCATCGGGTTTCCAGCGGGCCAGCAGCGCGGAGATCTCGTCCCAGTCGGGGTGCCCGTTGTTCATCACCAGAGGCGGAAGCGGTGAAGCAGTGCCCGTCAGCGTCTGGCCTGCCGCCAGCCCGGTACGTTTCAGGCCGTAGTCGAAGGTCAGCAGGCGGACCGGCTCAGCAGACATTCAGCGGGTGGTCCTCATTTCACCGTCCACATCGAAGCGGAAGGTGCGGATGATCTCCAGCAGATCGTATTCCTGGCGCATGCTCTCGTCGAAGGCTTCATAGGGGGCCGACAACCGCACGATCTGCCGTGCCGCTTCATCCAGCACGGTATGACCCGAGCTCTGCAACAGGGTTACCGAGACCAGATCGCCGGTATGGCTGATGCTGGTCAGCAGGCGAACCTGGCCGGTAAGCCGCTCGGCCCTCGCGGCTTGCGGATAATTGGCATTGCCGATGTTCTCCACTTTCTCCTGCCAGGCGCGCACATACTCCGCTTCCGGGACCGCCCGCGTCGACACGGCGGTCAGGGTGCGCACGCGCGGCCGGTTGGCGTAGGTCTGCCGACGGTTGTCGAGCATGGCGCGCAGGGTGGCAATGTCCAGCGTGGAATCCAGATTGTCATCCAGTGGCTGCAGCTCCTGCGGCACCGGGTCGGGATCAGGCTCCAGCGCCAGCCCCCAGGAGGCCTCGCCCGACGTGGCGATCAAACGCTGCGTCAGCGGTACGTCCGGCGCCGAAGCCTGCGCCGGATCGGGCTGTACTTCCTGAATGATATTGTCCTGAAAATCGGAGAACTGGTCGGTACTCAAGCGCTCGGCTTCATCGAGTGTACCGCTGCCTTCCTGAGTTGCCTGCGCCAGAAAGTCGGCGTCCGGATTCTGTTGCTGGCTGTTGTCTTCCAGCGCCAGCGTAACCTCCAGCATGGCGCTCTGCCCTTCCGGACGGTCGACGCTGAAGCCAATCCCCAGAATCACCAGGCCATGCACCACTGCCGCCAGAAACAGGGCAAACAGCAGGCGGTCGGTAGCCGTCGATTCGGTCATCAGGCCTGCGCCCTCCGACGCTCTATGGCGTCCATAAGCTGGCCGCCGATGTCGGTACCCTGCTGGTCATCTATCTCGCGGATACAGGTCGGGCTGGTCACATTGATCTCGGTCAGATAATCACCAATCACATCCAGGCCGACAAACAAGAGGCCCTTGTCCCGCACCACCGGCCCTATGGCGTTGGCGATCTCCCGATCCCGGTCGCTCAGTGGCTGAGCCACCCCGCGCCCGCCAGCCGCCAGGTTGCCCCGCGTTTCACCGGCCGCCGGAATGCGTGCGAGACAATAAGGTACCGGCTCGCCGTCGACGATGAGAATGCGCTTGTCGCCGGCCGTGATCTCGGGCAGATAACGCTGCGCCATGATCAACTGCTGCCCGTGGTTGGTCAGCGTTTCGATCACCACCGACACATTCGGGTCACCTGGTTGCAGCCGGAAAATTGAAGCGCCGCCCATGCCGTCCAGCGGCTTGAAGATCACGTCGCCATGCTCCTGATGAAACTGCCGCAGGTGGGCTGCCCGGGTGGTCACCAGGTGCGGCGGACAAAACTCGGGAAAGCGGGTGGCATAGAGCTTTTCATTGCAGTCGCGCAGTGCCTGGGGCCGGTTGACCACCAGCACGCCTCTGGCTTCCGCCATCTCCAGCAAATAGGTGGCATAAACATAATCAATATCAAATGGCGGATCCTGGCGCATCAGAATCACATCCTGCTCCGCCAGCGGTGCAGCCACCTCCGGACCCAGCTCGAAGTAGTGCTCAGGATCGGTGAACACCTGAAGTGGCTGCTGCCTGGCCCAGGGTTCGCCCTGGTCGACAAACAGGTTCTGAGGCTCAATGTAGGTCAGCTGCCAGCCCCGATCACGGGCCGCCCATAGCATGGCCAGCGTGCTGTCCTTCTTGTAACTCAACTGCTGGATCGGGTCCATCACGACGGCAAGCCGTACGGTCATGGTGTCTGTCCTGTCAAATTTGATGTCTGTCGCATTCTAACTGATTACTGTCGTCCGGCGCACGCCGCAGGGGCCGTGCCTGCTGGCACGGTATCTCAAACTATGGTAAAACCTCTCTATTCTTTACTCTGGACCCGCACAGGACATGGAAGCTCTGGCGCGCCACTATAACAAATGACTGACAAGGTGGTGTATGGAAAACACATTTGAGAATTTGAAAGTCATGGTCATTGATGATTCAAAGACCATCAGGCGCACTGCCGAAACCTTGTTGAAGAAAGTAGGGTGTGAAGTCATTACTGCCACTGATGGCTTTGACGCCCTGGCCAAGATCGCGGACACCAAGCCCAGTATCATTTTTGTCGACATCATGATGCCGCGTCTGGACGGTTACCAGACCTGCGCACTGATCAAGAACAACAGTGCCTTCAAGCAAACACCGGTGATTATGCTGTCCAGCAAGGACGGCCTGTTCGACAAGGCCAAGGGACGGATAGTGGGATCGGACCAGTATTTGACCAAACCGTTTGGTAAAGACGAGCTTCTGGGTGCCATCCGTGAGCACATCAACAATGTTTCATGATCGACTGACACTTCTGAACTGACTAGAGATAACATCAGGTTTTGTAACCATGGCCAAGATTTTGATAGTGGATGATTCTCCGACAGAAACCTACGCCTTCAAGACCATGCTGGAAAAACACGGCTACGAAGTGCTGACAGCAGAAAATGGTGCTGATGGTGTGGCGGTCGCGCGCAAGGAAATGCCCGACGTCGTACTGATGGATATCGTGATGCCCGGCCTCAACGGGTTTCAGGCGACCCGGCAATTGGCCAAGGGCGAGGACACCTCGCACATTCCGGTGGTCATTGTCACCACCAAGGACCAGGAGACCGACAAGGTCTGGGGCAAGCGTCAGGGCGCAAAAGGCTATCTGGTCAAACCGGTAGATGAAGATGTACTGCTGGACACCATCACACCGCTGCTGAGTTGATTGGCGGGGAACAGGCAACGATAACGATTATTATGGCCAATTTCTCATCACCCTATCAGGCGCTCGCTGCTTTGGCAGAATTGAGCCGCCAGCGGGCCACCGGCCTGCCGCAACAGGAGACCTTCGAGGAAACCTGGACGGGCGTGGGCTTCATGCTCTCCGGAGAACCTCTGGTCGCCCCGATGCAGCAGGTGACCGAAATACTTACTCCGCCTCACTATACACGACTGCCCGGTGTGAAAAGCTGGGTACTTGGGGTCGCCAATGTGCGCGGCCGTCTGGTACCGCTGATTGATCTGTGTGTCTTCATGGCTTTGCCGTCACGAAGCGCCGGGCGCAGTCGGCGGGTGTTGATCGTGGAACAGAACGACATCCTGGTTGGCCTGCTGGTCGATCAGGTACTGGGTATGCAGCATTTCCGGACGACAGACGGACAAGACGCATCTACGCGCATACCCGATGCAATGCGCCCTTTCATTGAAGGGGCCTTTCAGAAAAACAATGAGCTCTGGCACCTGTTCTCGATGGACAGGTTAATTGGCCAGGAACAATTCATGCAGGTTGCAGCCTGAACAGGAAGGGCAAGACCTGGATGATACCGCAAACCAGGGAGTACGAACGGGAGTTCGCGATATGAAGGCAAACTCAAGCTTATGGTCGATTCTGGCCACTAACAGGACCCTGTCAGTCTATCTGATACTGGCCCTGATTCTGCTCTTGGGGGTTGGGGCATTCATCACCCTGATCAACCGGGATGCCAATTTCGACCGGGAATACCTGGCCAACGCCAGTGACCTGAAAGTATTGTCACAGGAGCTCTCCAAGAATGCGACCGAGGCCGCAGCAGGCTCCCAGAGCGCGTTCCTGGCGTTGCGTCAGTCACGTAATGACTTCCAGACCAAGTGGGACATCATCGTGAACGGCAATGCCGAAACGGGTCTCCCGCCGGTCAATCGTTCCGTGGTCAATATCGACTCCCTGGAAAATGTCTGGCAGCGGGTGCGGGTCAACGCGGACCAGATCCTGGTCTCGGAAAGCACCATCATTTCGCTGTTTGCATTGGCCGCCACGGTGGCCGAGCGAATTCCCGTCATTCAGGTTGAAAACGACGCCGTTGTTGAAATCCTGCTGGATGAAGGTTCAGACGCCGCCCAGGTGGCTATTGCCCAGCGCCAGAACTGGCTGGCCGAACGCATCATCCGGAACGTCAACAACGTGCTGTCCGGCGGTGAGGCGGCAGTACTCGCCGCCAACTCTTTCAGCCGCGACTCGGAACTGTTTGGCCAGGTTCTGCAGGGTCTGATCAATGGCAATCCCGATCTGGGGCTGCAGCAGATTACCGACGCTGAAGCACAGGGCCATCTCGACAATATCCAGACCGATTTCGAACGTATCAGCGGCTCGGTGGATGAACTGCTGGAAACCTCTACCGAGCTCTTCCAGGTACGTGACGCCGCCACCCAGATCTTTGACGAGTCACAGGCCCTGCTGGACGCCGCCACAGCGGTGGAAGCACAGATCGAGTTGCTGCCGCAGAACCGGATCGCCCAGCCTCAGTTCGCCATCATCATGGCGATTGGTGTAATCGCGCTGATCGTCCTGGCCATCTGGGAAATCTATCGCGCCCAGACCATGAACCTGAAGCGTACCGAGGAAGAAAACGAGCAGAACCAGAACGCCATCCTGCGTCTGCTGGACGAACTGGCCGACCTGGCTGACGGTGACCTGACCACCCAGGCCACGGTGACCGAGGACTTCACAGGTGCCATCGCCGACTCCATCAACTTCGCGATTGACCAGATGCGTCAGCTGGTAGCGGCGATCAACGCGACCGCCGTACAGGTCTCCTCGGCGGCCCAGGAAACACAGACCACGGCCCGTCAGCTCGCCGACGCCTCTGAGCACCAGGCGCAGGAAATTGCCGGCGCCTCGGCAGCGGTGAACGAGATGGCGGTGTCCATCGACCAGGTATCCGCCAACGCGGCAGAATCCTCCGCGGTTGCGGAACGTTCGGTATCCATCGCCAAGAAAGGCTCCGACGTGGTACAGGCCACAATCAACGGCATGGACAACATCCGTGAGCAGATTCAGGAAACCTCGAAGCGGATCAAGCGCCTCGGTGAATCGTCGCAGGAGATCGGGGATATCGTATCGCTGATCAACGACATTGCCGACCAGACCAACATCCTGTCACTCAACGCGGCCATTCAGGCCTCCATGGCCGGTGATGCAGGCCGGGGCTTTGCGGTGGTAGCGGATGAGGTACAGCGACTGGCTGAACGCTCCTCGGCAGCGACCAAGCAGATTGAGGCGCTGGTGAAGAATATCCAGTCGGATACCAACGAAGCGGTTATCTCGATGGAACAGACCACGTCGGAAGTGGTGCGGGGTGCACGTCTGGCGCAGGACGCCGGTGTCGCTCTGGAAGAAATCGAAAACGTATCGCGCAGCCTGGCTGACCTCATTCAGAACATTTCGAATGCAGCACGTCAGCAGGCCTCGTCCGCGGGCCACATTTCCAACACGATGAACGTCATCCAGGAAATCACCTCGCAGACCTCGGCAGGTACGACGGCAACAGCAGAAAGCATCGGTAACCTGGCCAACCTGGCGAAGGATATGCGGGCTTCGGTTGCGGGCTTCAAGCTGCCCGAAGCCGAAGAGGGAGATGACGATCTGGATGATCTGGTCGAGCTGCCGGACGACAAGGTGAGTGCAGCCTGAGGAGCCAGCGGATCGCGCCTATGATGGGGGTAGCTGCAATCGAACCACATACCGGCTGGTCTTTCAGCAACGCGTTCGATGATGATCAGTTCGATCAGTGGCAGAAACTGCTCGAAGCAAGGACGGGTATGCGCTTTACCCGGGCCCAGCGATCACTGCTTCAAACCCGCTTGGGCCAGCGCATGGCAGAGGCGGGCTATGAGGATTATCAGGCCTACTACGAACACGTGACTGCCGGTGGTATGCCGGCAGCGTCGGAATGGCAGGCACTGATCGACTACCTGACCGTACAGGAGACCCGCTTCTTCCGTGACCCGATGGCGATGGAGCTGGTGGGCGAACATCTGCATGCCCGCTGGCAGCGCAATACCGGCCCTGTTCAGCTCTGGTCTGTGGGTTGTGCCACCGGCGAAGAGGCCTACAGCCTCGCCATGGTGGCGGCGGAGATGAACCGCAAGGCAAAGACGCCGCGCCCCTACGCAATCACCGGGTCAGACATCAGTGCGCCCGCCATCCACAAGGCACGTCTGGGTCGCTACCATCGTCGCAAGCTGGAGCCGGTGCCGGTCAGCCTGCAGCAGCGCTATTTCGACTGGCGCGGCGAAGAGGCCACGGTGCGCCGGGAGTTGGCCGAACATCTTTGCTTCACGCGCCTCAACGTGCTGGACCTGGAAGACGCACCGATGACCGGCATGGACGTCATTTTTTGCCAGAACCTGCTGATCTATTTTCGCCGCTGGCGGAGAAGGGATCTGGTCAACGAGCTGGTAAGCCGCCTGAAACCGGGTGGCATGCTGGTGTTGGGGCCCGGCGAACTCGCCGGCTACGATCATCCCGACCTGGTGCCGATAAGCAGCCGAAACAATCTGGCCTGGCTGCGCAAATACAGAACGGAGCATAGGGAGTAATCATGGGCAAACGCCAGGATTTTGCAGCTCTGGACTGGGTGACGTCTGAACTGACAGAGACGCTCGCGCAGGCCCAGCATGCGATTGCTGCCTATGAAGAGGACAACAGCGACCTCACTCGACTGCAATTCAGCCTGACCTACCTGCATCAGGTTCGCGGCACGCTGGAAATGGTCGAAGTCTACGGTGCCGCGCTGCTGGCTCGTGAACTCGAGCATCTGGCGCAGTTTCTGGTCAACAATCCGAAACGCGCTGATGGAGAAAATCTGTCGCTGCTGTTGCAAGGCATATTGCAGCTCCCGGCCTATCTTGAGCGGTTGCAGCAGGGCAGTGCCGACCACCCGGCCATCATGGCGCCCTTGATCAATGACATACGGGCAGCAAGAGAACTGGGCCCGGTAGACGAGTCTCAACTGTTTTCTCCGGACCTGACCAGCGAAGAAAGTACTCTGGCAGTGCCCGTCGATCCGAACAGTCTCACCCCGGACGCTCGCGAGCACCTGCGCAAGCTGCGTCAGCTTTTCCAGTTCTCTCTGCTGGGGCTGCTGCACGGTAAGGACATAGAGCAGAACCAGCAATACATGCACAAGGCTGCCAAGCGACTGGCAGAGCAACTGGGCGATACCGGCATCGGCTTTCTCTGGCATATTGCCGCGGCGCTGCTGGAAGCCCATCAGAAAGGTCTGTTACCCGACGATATCGATCTTCGCCCCGCCCTGTCGCGACTTGAACGGCAGCTTGGTCACCTGATACAGGCCACCAACGAAGGTCGCTCGCCCACCGTAGATGTCCGCCTGTTGCAGCAGTTGCTCTATTACATTGCCCGCGCCGACGCCCAGACCCGAGCCTTGGCAGATCTGCAAAGCCGCTTCAGTCTGCAGGCTCTGCCCTCGGAAGAAGATGCCCGAGTGGTCAGCGGCCGTGAGGCTCTGCGTGGCCCGGATCGCAGCACCGTTGCCAATGTGTCTGCGGTGCTGGTGGAAGAGCTCACCGAGGTCAAAGACCAACTCGACATCTTTGTGCGCGATCGCAGCGCCAACCCGCAGCGCCTGTCCGAACTGCTGCAACCGCTGCGTCAGATCAGCGACACCATGTCCATGCTGCAGCTCGGTCAGGCCAAGCGGGTGCTGGATGAACAGATCAGCAGTCTCGAAACGCTCAGCCGGGAACCAACGGTAGAGCCCCAGTCGGTCATGGATGTGGCCGGTGGATTGCTCTATGTGGAATCTACGCTAACCGGACTGGACCAGGGCTACCGAGAACCTCAGGCCAGTGGTTCCAACGAGGTCAATGCCGCCCGTCGCGCGCTGATTTCCGAAGTGCGCAATGCCATCGAGTCTTGCAAGGAAGCCGTCGTCAGCTATATCGGTTCGCAATGGGATAGAGCACGACTGACGGAGACACCCGAATGGCTGCGCCAGATTGAAGCCAACCTGGCCATGATACCGCTCCCCGAGCCGGCCGCCGTGATTACGTCAGTGCGCCATTACATGCAGCGTGAACTGATCGACGGTGGCGAACGGCATCCGGACTGGACGCAAATGGACAAACTGGCAGACGCCCTGATGGGGGTCGATTATTTTCTTGAACGGCTGCCACGTGACCAGGACAAGGCCCCTGACGGCAGCATTCTTAAACGGGCGCGCGCCAGTCTGCGCGATCTGGGCTACCCGGTAGCCGAAGTCGACACCGACGAAATGCCCGAATCCGAAACAGCCGTCAAATCCTCGCTCGACGACTACTTCGAACACGTCAGTGAACTCGACGAAACCACCATTGACGCCGCCTGGAGCGATGCTGAAGGGAGCGACACAGCAGAAACAGACGAAACCGAGCTGGAGTTGGAGTTGGAGGCCGCCACGGAAGCGGACCCGGAACCCGCGGAGGAGCTGCCTGCAGCGCCGGTCGCCGAAGTGGAAGACGACGAAGATGATGACCTGATTGATGACGACATCCGGGCCATTTTCCTCGAGGAAGCCGGCGAAGTCCTGGAAGACATCCGTGACTGGTATCCGCGTTACAAGGCGGACCCGGAAAACAGTGAAGCACTCACCGAGTTCCGGCGCAGCTTCCACACGCTCAAAGGCAGCGGCCGGATGGTCAATGCCTCGGTGGTGGGCGAGCTGGCCTGGGCAGTCGAAAATATGCTCAACCGGCTGATCGACGGGTCGATTGCACGCAGTGACGCCCTGCTGCAGCTGCTGGATGACGTGATCGAACGCCTGCCCGACCTGATTGACGACTTTGCCCAAGGCCGCGCCTCCGATACCGCTCGTGTGGATGCACTGGCGGCACGTGCGGAAGCCTTGAGCCGTGGTGAACTGCCGCCGGAAGAAGACTCTCTGCCGATGGCAGAAAACGACGCGCCGACGAAGTCTGCCGAGCCCGAAGTTGAAGAAGTCCCGGAAATGGCAGAAGTCTCCGCCATCGATGACGACCTGGCGGAAGAAGAGGACGCTGGTGACGAGCGTCTGTACAGCATTTTTCAGCAGGAAATCCGGCTTCATCTGGAAGAAGTCAGAAGCTACCTCGAGCGCCACCGCCATGAACTGGAGGCGCCCGTAGAAGACGGCCTGCAGCGCGCGCTGCATACCATCAAGGGCAGTGCCCACATGGCCGGCATCACCGTGATGGCCGAAATGGTAGGCCCGGTTGAACACGTGGTTCGTGACCTGCAAACACTGCGCGAGCCGGTCGATGAGACCGTGATGGTGCTGTTGGAGGACGTTGCCGGACGGGTCGAGGATCAACTGAAGGCTCTGGACCAGCAGGAAACACCGGAGCCAGCGACCGACAACTTCTTCTCGCTGGTCAAGGACATCAACGCACGCCTGGCGGATATCAAGAGCACGGGCCAGGCAGAGCCGTCCAGCAACCTGATGTCCATCTTCCTCAATGAGGCCATGAACACGGTTCTCAATGCCGAGGACACCTTGCAGGAATGGCAGAAAAGCGGCCTGGAAGACAGCCGTTTGCGCCTGCTGCGGCGAGACCTGATTACCCTGGCCGATGCCGCCAGAGCCATCGAACTCCTGCCGCTCAGCTCACTGGCGAACCAGTTGATTCTGCTCTACGAGTTTCTTGAGCAGCATCCACCGGAAAGCAGCGATCATCCGGCATTTGACGGTCTTTATCGGGCCCACGAAGCCATCATCGACATGATGGATCGCCTTGCTGCCGGGCAGAGCGTGCAAGAGCAGACGGCACTGGAGACCGAGCTGGCTGAACTGGCCAATGCACCGCTGGCTGGCCCTTCGGAACTGCCGGTTGACGAAAATGACTATGCGCTATCCAATCTGACAGCACAACGCGGTCACATTGACGCGCCCGTTCCTGTCGAGCACGAGGCTGAACCGGTAGCTGCAGAAGACCAGCCCCCCTGGCCGGAAGTTACCGGCAAGGAACCCGGTAATGAACCGATTGCCAGCGAGATTGACGAGCCGGAGCCCACCGAAGCGGCTGCTTCCGAGTCGGTCTCGGCAAGTGAAGAAGCACCGCCGTGGGACACCGCAGACAACACCGCCAGTGCGAACGAATCCGCCACCACTGAGCCTGAAGCCAAGCTCGAGCCCAGGGCCGAGCCCGAGACCGAACCTCAAGCCGAGCCCGAAGCCGCTGCACCGGAATTGCCCGCTGCGCCGCCCGCAGTGGGCGAGTGGGTCGCGCTGCAGGACAGTGACCCGGAAGTGCTCGAAATATTCCTCGAGGAAGCCGACGAATTGCTGGCTTCCATCGGCGAAGAACTGGATACCTGGCAGAAAGAGCCCGCTGACCGCTCGCCCGTGACTGCACTGCAGCGCGACCTGCACACCCTGAAAGGGGGTGCCCGCATGGCCGAAGCAGCGGCTGTCGCCGACTTGGCACACGAACTCGAGTTCATCTATGAAGGCCTGGGTACCGGCCAGATGGCGGCGTCACAGGCCCTGTTGCAGGAAGTACAGCGCTCCCAGGACCAGTTGGCACAGATGGTTCAGGACCTGCACGAACGCCAGGGCTGTCACGAGGCTACCGAACAGATCCAGCGTTTGCAGGCGCTGCGCCGCGGCGAGGCACCGACCAAGGCCAGACAGGCCAGCCCGCAGAATGAAGCAGAGGCTCCCGAGAAAACCGCTCTGGACGCCGCAACCGACAGCGCCGATTTCTTCTCTCCTGTAGAGCTGGAAAACCTCGACCCCGATATCCTTGAAGTCTTCATGGATGAGGCCATCGAGCTGATCAATGAGCTGGACGAATCCATAACGGCCTGGCGTGACCGGCCGTCCAACGAGCTGGCAGCCGATGAAATGAAGCGGGTTCTGCATACGCTGAAAGGCGGCGCACGACTGGCCCGACTACCGTCACTGGGTACCCTGAGTCACGAGCTGGAAACCTATGTGATTCGGGCACAGCAGAACCGTGTGCCTCTGGACGATCAATTCTTTAGCCAGGTATTGAATCAGTATGATCTGCTCGCCACGGGTGTAGAGCAGTTGCAGGCTGTCATGGACAGTGGTGCGCCCAGCTCTGCCTCTTCAGGCGGCGCGCCGGAAGAGGCCGCAGAATCCAACGTGGTGCCCTTCCAGCGTCCGGAAGCACAGGACGAACAAAAAGGCGACGCCGGCGACAGCAGCCCGCCTGCAGGCGGTGGCGGCAATGCGGCACCGGCCAGGCGCACGCAGCCGCAGGAGACCGTCAAGGTCAGCGCCAATCTGCTCGAGAACCTGGTCAACCTGGCCGGTGAGAGCAGTATTTCCCGGGCGCGCCTTGAAGAGCAGGTCAACGATCTCGGCTTTACGCTGAATGATCTGGATACCACCATCGACCGGTTGCGGGAGAAGGTCCGCCAGCTCGATATAGAGACCGAAGCCCAGGTGCTGTTCCGGCAGGAGCGGGCCGAAGAAACCAACTACGAAGACTTTGACCCTCTGGAGATGGACCGCTACACGCAGATCCAGGAGCTGTCGCGCTCGCTGATGGAAACCTCCTCGGATCTGGTGGACCTGCGCAACACCCTGAGCAACAAGTCGCGTGATGCCGAGACGGTATTGCTGCAGCAGTCGCGTATCCACTCCGATCTGCAGGAAGGCCTGATGCAGACGCGCATGGTGCCCTTCGCCCGTCTGGTGCCCAGACTGCGACGCATAGTGCGCCAGGTCTGCAACGAACTGGACAAGCAGGCCCGCTTCGACATCGAAAATGCCGAAGGCGAGATGGACCGGAGCGTTCTTGAGCGCATGGTGTCACCGCTGGAGCACATGCTGCGCAACGCCGTGGACCATGGTATCGAGCCTGTTGCCGAGCGCGAAAAGGCCGGCAAGGCGGCTGAAGGCAGCATACGCCTGAACCTGCAGCGTGAAGGCGGAGACGTGGTGCTGCGCCTCAGTGATGACGGCAGCGGCATCAATGTCGACAACGTCAGGGCCAAGGCGATCGAGCGGGGTCTGATGACACGGGATGCCGACCTCAGTGACCACGAGATTCTGCAGTTCATATTGACCAGCGGCTTTTCGACCGCACAGCAGGTCACGCAGATTTCCGGTCGTGGTGTGGGCATGGACGTGGTGCACAACGAAGTGAAAGCCCTTGGCGGCACCATGGATATTGCCACCACTCCGGGTACAGGAACCACATTCACCGTGCGCCTGCCCTTCACGGTATCGGTCAACCGAGCCCTTATGGTCGGCTTTGGTGAAGATATCTATGCCATACCGCTGAACACCATCGACGGTGTGGCGCGCGTGCAACCGGCGCAGCTGGCCCAGTACCTGGACGACGAGAATGCCCGCTTTGCCTACGGCACCACCCAATACAAGGTGCGCTCACTGTCTGACATCATGGGATCAGGTCATGCTGTTCATGTCGACGAACTGACCGAACCGCAGCCCGTAATTCTGGTCAAGGCACTTGATCGCCAGGAACCTCTGGCCATGCATGTCGACCGCCTGATGGGCTCGCGCGAGGTGGTGGTAAAAACGCTGGGGCCGCAGTTCGCCGCTGTGCCCTCTGTATCCGGTGCCACGATTCTGGGTGATGGTAGCGTGGTGGTCATACTTGACCTGCCGGCCCTGCTGCGCAGTGAGGTCACCACCCACAGTCTGGAGGAAGCACCCGAACCCGCCGAAGACGAAGTGCTGGCCTTGCCGGACAGTCCGGAGCCGGTGGCTCCAGTCAGAGCGCAACGTGATGAAAACCAGCCACTGACCGTGATGGTGGTGGATGATTCGGTGACCGTGCGCAAGGTTACCGGGCGTCTGCTGGAGCGCCAGGGGATGAAGGTCGTCACCGCCAAAGACGGTATGGATGCCATTACCCAGTTGCAGGATTTCGAGCCGGACATCATTCTGCTCGACATTGAAATGCCGCGGATGGATGGGTTCGAGGTTGCCAACCGCGTGCGCCATACCGAGCGACTCAGCCAGATTCCGATCATCATGATCACCTCGCGGACCGGCGAAAAGCACAAGGAACGGGCTTTCGAGATCGGGGTCAATGATTACATGGGCAAACCGTTCCAGGAAGGCCCCCTGCTGGAAGCCATTGGGCGGTTGGTTGAGCCTGATGAGCAGTGATCACTCCGGCAAGGCACAGGCCGTCGCCATCGTGGCCGACGACCTGCTGCAACAGCAACGGTTGCGCAACCTGCTGACGGAAGCCGGCTATGATGTGGTGGTCAGTACAGCACCGGAGCGCTTGAACCCGGCGCTGGTCAGCAGCAGTACCATAGGGCTCTGGCTGGTCGATGCAGACCTGGAGCACTGCCCGGAGCGCGTACGGGACGCCCTGTATGACGCACGGGATTGCCGGGTGCTGTTCGATGAAGCGCCGGACTGCGACCGTCAGGACATGGCCTACCGGCTGTGGGAAAAGCGGCTGCTCACCTCTGTGCACCGGGCTCTGGACAACCAACCGGAGCAGACCGAACAGGCCGCGGAAGACGTGGCCCGCGAAACTCCGGAAGATCTGCAGCGCCTGCCCGCCACCGGGCCGAGCGCTCTGCACCTGCCCAAGGCCCTTGAAAACTGGCCGGAAGACCAGCCGCGGCCCCTGTGGATTCTGGCCGCGTCGCTGGGCGGGCCTTCGGCGGTGAAAGACTTTCTGGATCGATTGCCAGAGGGTTTGCCCTGTCGTTTTATCTATGCCCAGCACATAGATGGGCATTTCGAAGAACAGCTTGAGCGCAGCCTTGGCCGCCATTGTGCCTTGCCCGTGCAGCGACTGCGCTCCGGCAGCATGCTGCCCCCGGGGGTTGTCCACATAGCCCCGGTCGCCAACAGCATTCGAATTGCCCCGGGTGGCCGGGTGCAACACAATGAATATGGCTGGCGAGGGCCATTCAGCCCCTGCCTTGACGAACTGATGCAGACCATGGCACTGAGCTATGAAGGCCCGGTGAATGCGATAGTCTTCAGCGGAATGGGGGGCGACGCCCTGATCGGCGCCAGCACCCTGCAGGAAGCGGGCGGACAGGTCTGGATCCAGAGCCCGGAGTCCTGTATCCAGCCGGCCATGCCGGCAGCGATCCGTGAAGCGGGGCTGCACTCGGGCCAGGGTGACACGGCGGCGCTGGCACAAAGCCTCCTGCATCTGCTGCAACAACAACTCAAGGGTGAACAGGCCGAGGCGCCGGAAGCGACTGCGACCTCGGTGCCAGCCATTGCGCAAAGTGAGCGGAGATGACCATGACCGAGAAGCTGAGTTTCCGCGGCGAACGTCGCGCCGATGAAATAACCGCACTTTTGCTGCCCTTGCAACGTGGCCTGCAACTGCTCATTCCCAACGTCACCATGGCGGAGCTTGCACCCACTGACACCCCGACCGATGACGGCGCGGTCGAGCAACAGCCCGAGTGGCTGGGTGGCCAGGTGCTGTGGCGTGGCAGTGGTGTGCCATTGGTTCGGTGGGAAGCACTGGCCGGTCATATGCTGCAGGAAGACTCGGATGAACGCCGCTATGCGGTCATCAACCGACTGTACGATACGCTGCAGACGCCTTTCTATGCCATCATGGTGCAGGGCATCCCGCGCATGCTGCACGTTGCCCCGGATACTCTGAACGCTGCAGTGGCCGGCCATGTGTCTGGAGAGATAGCCGATGCGGCGTCAGAGCCGGCACCGGGTACATTGTTTACCGTCGACACGGAACTGGGGCGCGCCGTTATTCCGGATGTGGCCTGGCTGGAAAAACAACTCGCCAAGGCGCTGCGTCAGTAGTCACCCCAGAGTGTCTGCACGGCTGACAAAAGCGCCACGGGTGCGGTTTCCGTGCGCAGTACCCTGGGGCCCAGAGCCGCCGGCGTGAAGCCTGCCTTGATCGCCAACCCGAGGTCTTCCTCCGACAGCCCGCCCTCCGGCCCGATCAAGGCAGTGACCGACAGCGGCGCCGGCATGTCACGCAGTGACAAACCTTCTTCCGGGTGCAGTACCAGGCGCAGGTCAGTCAACGGCACCTGCGCCAACCAGTCCGTCAGGGCCTGCGGGGCATGGACCGGCGGCACTCTGGCCCTGCCACACTGCTCGGCCGCGCTGACCGCAATCTGCTGCCAACGCTGTTGCTTCTTTTCTGCCCGCTCGCCCTTGAGGCGCAGTTCCGAGCGTTCGGTGGCCAGAGGCATGATGGCCACGGCACCCAGTTCGGTGGCCTTCTGTATGGCATATTCCATGCGATCACCCAGCGACATGCCGATGCCCAGGCTTACGCTGATCGGGCTTTCGTTGTCTACCTCTCGGTTCGACTCAATGGTTACCAATGCATGCTTCTTGCCCTGCAGTGTCAGCGTCCCCGCATAGTCGCAACCGTCGCCGTTGAACAACACCACAGACGCCCCGCTCTGCAGGCGCAGGGCACGGATATGCTGCACCGTCTCGGCAGACAGCTCGACATCTGCTCCGACCGTCAGCGGCTGGGCTTCATGAAACCGGTGATTGGACATACACTGACAACATTCGACTCAAGGCAAAAGACTGCACGTATTATGGCCGAACCAGACTGGCGCGAACACCTCTACACCCTGGTGGCCGCCATACCACCTGGAACCACCACCAGCTATGGTGCGCTGGCCCGGCAGATCAGCGGTGCCAGCGCACGCTCTGTGGCGCGGGCCCTGAGCCAGTTGCCCGAGGGTAGCCGACTCCCCTGGCACCGGGTCATCCGCTCGGACGGCCGCATCGCCGATCATCCGGGGCGGGCAGAGCAGACAGAACGGCTCAAGGCAGAAGGCGTCTTCATTCGATCGTAATGGGTGCCCTTGAGGAGAAAAACCCTACTGCAAAACCCTACTTTGGTATCTAAGCCGGGAAGTCCGCTTGTCATAACCTGTGCCGGGTCCACAACCTATTGGAGTCGGCTTATGACACCCCTTTTCAGAGTTCCGCTTTTCGCACTGGCCTTTGGCATCATCCTGGTTCAGGAGAGCACAGCCAATGAGTTTGAATTATCGGCGTTTGGTACCTTGACCGAGCTATCGGTTCGCGCCGAAGACGAACGCAGACTGGCCAGCAATGTACTTTTTGTCGGCGCGGGCGTGGCGGCTATTGGAGGCATTGGCGCCCACATTGACGGCAGCTACCGGACGGCATCCCTGCTCTCGGTCACCAGTGCAGTGGCGCTGGGCGGCGGCGTGCTGGCACGCAGCTACGAAACGTCTACCGAACGGGCACTGAGCCGGGTGGAGACCATAGAAGACCCCGCAGAACGTGAACAGCGTTCGCGTGACGCCCTGTTTCAACTGGCCAGCGACCAACGCGGCAGTCGTCTCACCTCAGGCGTTCTGCACGCCGGACTGGCGTCCTACTACTTCTTTCTCGCCGATGGCGACAGCGATTCAGACACGCTGAACGGCGTGGTATCGCTTGCTGCCAGCGTAGCGCGATTCGCCATTCCCGGCCCGGCAGAACGAGCCGTTAAGCGGCTGCAGCAAGACAACCGGGACCAGGCAATGCTGGACAATCTGGACTGGCAACTGGGCATTGCCGAGAGTGGCAGCCCCATGCTGGCGCTGGGCATCAGGTTCTAGGGCCAAGAATTCACTACCCTGCCAGGTGCTGCTTTGTTGTACTATCAGGCAATGCCCACACCGATACTTGCCACCAAACTGTATGCTCCCCCGGCGAAGGCGATGGTGATCCGTCGCCCTCGCCTGCTGGACCGCATTCGCGCCGGGCGTGAAGGCAAGCTGACCCTGATGTCCGCCCCTGCAGGGTTTGGCAAAACCACGCTGGTCAGCAGTTGGCTGGCCGACCAGGGTCAGGCGGTGGCGTGGCTCTCCCTGGATGATAACGATAAAGACCCCTACCGGCTGCTGGTGTATCTGATTGCGGCCGTACAGACGGTGCGGCCCCGGTTTGGTGAGCGCTTGATGTCGGCCCTGCAGGGGCCGCAGCCGCCGCCCCTCGATGTTGTGGCCACCGAATTGATCAACGCGTTGCACGGTCTGGAAAGCCCCATCACTCTGGTGCTGGATGACTTGCACAGCGCCCAGTCCGAAGCCACGAATCCGCTGCTCACAACCCTGGTTGAGTACCTGCCCGACACGGTGCGCCTGGTCATTACGACCCGAGAAGAGCCCAAGCTGGCACTGGCCAGGTTGAGAGCGAAAGGCGATCTGACAGAATTCAGAACGGCTGACCTGCGTTTCAACACCGAAGAAATTACTCTTTTCCTGAACCAGATGATGCGATTGAACATACCGACCCAGGGAATAGCAGCGCTGGAAAAAAGCACTGAAGGCTGGATTGCCGGGTTGCAGCTCGCAGCCTTGTCGCTGCAGGGTCAGGTCGATCTCGACGAGCTGCTGGCCCAGATCGAGCATGGGCATCAGTTCATTATTGAATATCTGCTGGAAGACGTGCTGCTGAAGCAACCCGCTTCCATTCAGAATTTTCTGCTCTGCACTGCGGTCCTGAAGCGTTTCTGCGCACCCCTGTGCGATGCGGTTATGGACTCGGGTGACGATGCTCACCGGGGCAAGTCCAGCCAGGAAACCCTGGACTTCATTGAGCGCGCCAACCTGTTCATTGTTCCTCTGGACGCCGAGCGACAGTGGTTCAGATACCATCACCTGTTTGCCGACCTGTTGCGTAAACGCCTGCAGCAGCAGTCCCCCGAGAGTGTGCGTCAACGTCATGTTGCGGCCAGCCGCTGGTTTTCGCAGCAAGGACTGGAAGTGGAAGCGTTTGAACATGCTGCGGCCGCTGAAGACTACGAACTCGCACTGCAGATCATTGGCGGCGGCATCATGCCACTGCAGTTTCGTGGCGGCGTGTTCCCCATCATAGGCTGGCTCGAAACCTTGTCACCGGACGTCATGAATCGCCACCCAGACTTGTGGGTGAATTGGGGGTCTTCATTGCTGGTCCTCGGGCGTGTTGACGGGGTGGTGGAAAAGACCGACCACGCCGAGCGCGCACTGCAGCAACTGCCCCCGGACAGCGTCGACCCCGAGATACTGGGCCGTATCGCGTCCATCAGAGCTTCTGTTGCCGTCACCCGGCACGATCACGACGCCATACTGATCCAGGCCAACATTGCCCTGAAGCACCTGAAACCCGACAACCTGGCGGTACGCGCCTCTGTCACCTGGGCCTCCGGTTATGCGCATTCGTTACGCCGCGAGCCTGACCTTGCAGAACAGGCTTATTCGGAAAGCCTTGCCGTCTGTGATCAAACCGGACACGTCATTATCGGCAACATGTGTCGCCTGGGTCTGGCCATGATCTGGCTGGACAACCTCAAGTTCCATCAGGTCGCCCATATCTGCCAGGAGGCCCTTGAACAGGCCGGCGACACCCCACCTCCGCCCCTTTGCGATGCGTTCCTGGCGTTGGGCATAGTGCACTATCATTGGAACGAATTGGAAAAAGCCCGGGAATACGCCAACCTGGCGCTGCCCATGGCACAGAAGATCCTTCATACCGACCGCGCCGCCTACTGTGAATTGTTCATGGCCCAGATAGCCCTGGCACAAGGTGACGTCCCGGCCGTCGATGAACGGCTGAAACGGCTCGAAAGGACTATTGTGCAAAATGGCTATGATTTGCAGCGCCCCTACCTGGCGAGCCTGCGCACGCGGCTGGCGCTGCAACAAAACAACCCGGTCCAGGCAGAGCACTGGGCCAAACTGCACCCGCAGACGCATTATCGCGTCGTGGTCTGTCTGGCCAGGGGAGATATCGCAGAAGCCCAGGCCCTGCTGGCCTCCGATACCGCGCCGCCTGTCACGCATGTGGACCGGCTGCTCCAACATCTGTCTCGGGCCCTGGTGAGTCACGCTGCCGGGGATGCGCCAGCGGCCTTGAACCATCTCGCGCCAGCCATAGAGCTGGTCGAACCCGAGAAAGCCTTGCGCGTGTTTCTGGACGAAGGCGCACCCATGGAAGCCCTGCTGAAAGCGGCTCAGAGTCAGCCAGGCACAGACCAGGTCGCCCCAGCTTTTGTGCAAACCCTGTTGACTCTGTTCAGCCAGCCCAGGGTGCCTGAATCGAAAACCAACCAGCCGGCGCTTGCCGAGCCCATCAGCAAGCGCGAACTGGAAGTGCTGCGCCTGGTCTCCGAAGGGTTGTCGAATCAGGAAATCAGCGAACGGCTGCACCGAGCCCTGAGCACCATCAAGGGCCACAACAAATCCATCTATGAAAAACTCAATGTGCAGCGCCGCACCGAGGCGATCGCCAGGGCGCGCGAACTTGGCTTGCTATAAAACAAAAGCGGGACTCAAGTACACCTTCACTCCACAGTAACGGACTTGGCCAGATTGCGCGGCTGGTCCACATCCGTGCCCTTGATCAGGGCCACATAGTAGGACAGCAACTGCAACGGAATGGTGTAGACAATGGGCGCCAGCAGATTGCACACATGGGGTACCGGAATCACGCTGATGCCGGGTTCCGAGACCACACCAGCATCGGCATCGGCAAAAACATAGAGCTGCCCGCCGCGGGTGCGCACTTCTTCCATGTTGGATTTCAGTTTTTCCAGCAGCTCGTTGTTGGGGGCGACCACGATGGTGGGCATGTCTTCGTCGATCAGCGCCAGCGGGCCATGCTTGAGTTCCCCGGCGGCATAGGCTTCCGCATGGATATAGGAGATCTCCTTGAGCTTGAGTGCCCCCTCCATGGCGATGGGGTACTGACTGCCCCGCCCCAGAAACAGCGCATGCTGTTTGTGTGCAAAGTCTTCCGCCAGCTTTTCGATGTCGGGCGCCAGCAGCAGCGCCTGCTCGACCTGGCCGGGCAGTTCGCGCAACGCCAGAGCTATGTCAGTGATGTCCAGGCCGCGCTGCTTGCCGATGCTCAGCGCCAGCAGTAGCAGGCCGACCAGTTGCACGGTAAAGGCCTTGGTAGAGGCGACGCCGATCTCGGCGCCGGCGCGCATCATATAGGCCAGATCGCTTTCCCGTACCAATGACGAGCCGGGCGAGTTGCAGATGGTCAGTGAAGACATGTAGCCCAGATCCTTGGCCAGGCGCAGGGCCGCCAGGGTGTCGGCCGTCTCGCCGGACTGGGATATGGTCACCAGCAAACTGTCGGGCAGCACCACGGATTTGCGATAGCGGAACTCGGAGGCGATCTCGACCTGACAGGGAATACCGACCACCTCTTCGAACCAGTAACGCGCCACCATGCCGGCATGATAGGAGGTGCCACAGGCAATGATCTGCACGGCCTTCACCTGCGACAATATGTCCAGACTGTGCGCGCCGAAGGCCTCGGCCACCACGGTATCACCCTGCAGTCGGCCTTCCAGGGTTTGCCGCAGTGCATAGGGCTGTTCATGAATCTCTTTCAGCATGAAGTGGCGGTAGGGGCCCTTGTCGCCGGCATCATGCTGCAGGTTGCTTTCCTGTATCGAGCGCTCCACCGGCTGGTCGTCGGCATCCATGATGCGCACACCGGTGCGCGTCACCTCGGCCACATCGCCCTCTTCCAGATACTGGAACTGGCGGGTGACCGGCAACAGCGCCAGTTGATCGGAGGCCACGAAGTTTTCGCCGATGCCGTGCCCAATCACCAGTGGCGAGCCGGACCGTGCGACTACCAGAACGCTCGGATCCTCGGTATCCATGATGGCCGTGCCATAGGCGCCATGCAGGTGCTTGCGTGCCGCCATAACGGTTTCCAGCAGGCTGTCATGCTGGCCTCTCAGGTCGGCGACCAGATGAGCGATGACCTCGGTATCGGTCTGCGAGGCAAAGGCATAACCCTTGGCCTTCAACTGGTCGCGCAGCACCTGGTAGTTCTCGATGATGCCGTTGTGCACCACGGCAATGCGCCCACTGAAATGCGGGTGTGCATTGTCTTCTGTCGGGGTGCCATGGGTGGCCCAGCGCGTGTGGGCAATGCCGGTGCCGCCGGGCAGCGCGGTCTCTTCAAGCGCATTGCCCAGCTCACTGACCTTGCCGACACGCCGGTGACTGGCGCACTGACCGGGGGCACTGACAACAGCCATGCCGGCACTGTCGTACCCGCGGTACTCCAGGCGCCGCAATCCTTCCTGCAGAATCTTCGCCACATCCCTTTGCGCTACAGCGCCTACAATACCGCACATAATGCTCTCTCCTGTTGATGGTCGGTCAGATCAGCCGGCTCGGATGACCTGTACATTCTGTTGTTGCAGTGCCTGCACGGCACTGTCCGGACAGTCACTGTCCGTGACCAGTGTGGTAACGATGGACCAGGGCAGTTCCAGATTATGGATGCGCCGGCCCAGCTTGTCGGACTCGGCCATCACCACCACTTCGCGGGCTACCTCCGCCATCACGCGACTCAGTGAATAGAGCTCATTGAAGGTGGTGGTGCCGCGTTGCAGATCCAGGCCGTCCGCGCCGATAAACAACTGATCGAAATTGAAGGCGCGCAGCACCTGTTCGGCCAGTTGCCCCTGAAAGCTCTCCGACCGGGCATCCCAGGTGCCCCCGGTCATCAGCAGGGTGGGTTCGTTCTCCAGTTCCCGCAGGGCATTGGCGACGTCCAGGGCATTGGTCATGACCACCAGCCCCTGGCGCCTCGACAGTTCGGGCAACAACGCCGCTGTGGTGGAGCCGCTGTCGATGATGAGCCGGTTATGGTCCTGAATCAGCTCCGCCGCGGCTTGGGCCAGTGATTTCTTTCGTTTCGTAAGTTCTGCAGTCGCCTGGGCTTCCGGTTCGGCCACGAATTCACCCGGCATGGGTACGGCACCGCCATAACGACGCAGCAACAGGCCGCTCTGCTCGAGTTCGGCCAGATCCTTGCGGATAGTCACTTCAGAGGTGTCAAACCGGTGCGCGAGCGCGTCCACACTGACTTCGCCCTGCGCATTCAGCAGTTCGATGATGGCCCGTCGCCGTTGTTGGGTGTGCCGTTTGGCCATGAAAAAGAAACACTTTAATTACGAAACGAAAGCTATTCTATCGAAACGAAACTATTGTGCAAGCCCACCATGACCAATGGATGCGCTCAGAGGTGGGCTGGAAAGTCCCGCCAGTGGGTCAGCGTCTGCTGAACCGCCAGGGTTTTCAGGACTGGCGCGGGCACCAGCGGCTGGTAGGCCCAGACCACCGCACCCGCCTGGCTGGCTGCGGTCAGGCCGGGGAGGCTGTCTTCCAGCACCAGGCAGCGTCTGATATCCACCTGCAGCCGCTCCGCCGCCTGCCGATAGATCGCCGGGTCAGGCTTGGCAACGCCCATGGTTTCCGAATCAAAACGCCGAGGTACCGGAAAAAAGTCCTGCAGCCCGGACACTTCCAGCTTCAGCGCCAGTTCGGCACGGCGGGAATTGGTCACCACGGCAAATGGCAGCGCCAGATTGGCCAATACCGTTTCGATGCCTTCCATGGTGGTCAATTCTTCGCGCAGTGTGTGATTGAAGAAGTGCTCATTGTCCGCCATGAAAGAGTCCGGCAAGGGGCCGCCCAGCTCCGCCTCGACCATGGCCAGACATTCCGGCCAACTGTGCCCGGTAAAGGTCTCGGCGACCTGCTGCTCGGTGTAGTCCAGGCCCGCACGCTGCAGTGTCCGATGCATGGAGCGGGTGGCGATGGTTTCGGAATCGATCAATACGCCATCACAGTCGAACAGGACGGCGTCAATGTTCAGGGCAGCCGCGGTTACTTCTGAAGTCATGCAAGCTCTCTTGGTTTGCGCCACAGGGGCATCAGGGTTTCTTTTTTTCCGGTCGTCGCCAGTTGCGGATCGTGGTCTGGCGACTGCGCGACAGCGTCAACTGGTCCGCCGGAGCAGACTTGGTAATCACCGACCCGGCACCGATAAAGGCGCCATCCTCAATCTCGACGGGGGCCACCAGTGTGCTGTTGGAGCCGATAAACGCACCCGCGCCTATGTCGGTGTGGTACTTATTGGCGCCGTCGTAGTTGCAGGTAATCGTACCTGCACCCACATTGGCCCCGGCGCCGACTCGGGCGTCACCGATATAGGTCAGATGACTGACCTTGGCGCCGGCCTCCAGCGTGGCCTTTTTCACTTCCACGAAGTTGCCGACCTTGGCGCCCTTCTCGAGCCTGGCCTGCGGGCGCAGACGGGCGAAGGGGCCCACCTGGCACTGTTCACCCACCACAGCATTGTCGAGTACCGAATGGGATTCGATGACTGTACCGGCGCCCACTTCAACATCCCGCAAGACACAGTGCGGGCCGATATGCACCCCCGGACCGATACGTACGTTGTCCAGCACGGCATTGACGTCGATAAAGCAGTCCGGCCCGACCTGGACCTCGCGCCGCAGGTCGGTACGCTGCGGGTCAGCCAGCGTGACACCGGCCAGCATCAACTGCTCGGCCCGCTGTTGCTGGCAGCGCCGTTCCAGCGCCGCCAGTTGCACCCGGTTGTTGACGCCCATCGTCTCGCCGACATCCAGTGGCTGCACGGCCGTCACGGGCACCCCATCGGCCACGGCCAGGGCCACCAGATCGGTGAGGTAGTACTCCCCCTGGGCATTGTCATTGCTGAGGCGCGGCAGCCAGTCATGCAGTCGCTCGCCCGGCACCGCCACAAAGCCGGTATTGACCTCGCGAATGGCCTGCTGATCCGCCGACGCGTCCTTCTGCTCGACAATGCCGGTAATGGCATCTCCTGCACGCAGGATGCGGCCATAGCCGGTCGGATCGTACAGGGTGGCTGTGAGCAGCGTCAGAGCCTGCGCCTGTTCCTGTACCAGCAGCGGTTGCAGCGTGGCCGTCGTGATCAGCGGCACGTCGCCATACAACACCAGCACCCGCTCTTCCGGTTGAATATGCGGCAGCGCCTGCATTACGGCATGGCCGGTGCCCAGTTGCTCCGTCTGATGCACAAACTGCACATTCCCGGCGTGATCGGCCAGTTCTGCCTTCACCGTGTCTGCCCCATGGCCCACCACAACCGTGATGCGCTGACCCAGTTCGGCCCCGGTGCGCACCACATGGCGAATCATGGCCTCACCCGCGATCGGGTGACAGACCTTGGGCAGTTCGGACTTCATGCGCGAGCCCTGACCAGCGGCCAGAATGACAATGTGTACAGGTGTCGTCAGATCGGTCATGCCTTTCCCTTTGCGCGGCGGTTGCGAGGCTCCCTATTGTACGTGCTGGTGCTGACGCTGCCTATGGGCGGACAGCGTTTTACGAGTGTGTTAGCCTCCGTTTCGGAAAACAAGAAAACCTCTGGGAAACCACTGAAAAGGAAGCTCTACAATGGAAAGCTCTGTACTCTCGGCAGTCGTTTTGCCGCTGTCTCTGTTTGTGGTGATGGCCGGGATTGGCCTCAGCCTGCAACTGCGTGATTTCGCCAATGTGATCAAGTATCCGCGCACTGTCCTGACCGGTCTCGGCGGCCAGTTGATTCTGCTGCCGCTGCTTGCGCTGCTGCTGATCTGGATCTACCCCTTCGCCAGCCCGCTGGTCGCGGCAGGGTTCCTGATCATTGCGCTGGCTCCGGGCGGTGCCACATCCAACCTGTTTACCTTTCTCGCCAAGGGCGAAGTCGCGGCCAGTATCACCCTTACGGCCATTATCAGCCTGATCACACCGTTTTCAATTCCGCTGCTCGCGGCATGGTTCCTGAACGTGATCGATCCGGGCCAGATCGAGATTCCGCTGGGCGAGACCATTGTGCAACTGGTGGCCATCACCTTTGTGCCGGTCGCCCTGGGTATGGCTGTACGTCGCTGGGCGCCGAATGTGGCAGAGAGGCTGATGAAGCCGGTACAGATCTTCAGTCTGGCCACGCTGTTTATCATCATTGCGGGCATCGTGGCTCAGACCTGGGACATTTTTGTCGCCAATTTCTGGTCCATGGCGCCGATCACGACGCTGCTGGTGGCTCTGGCATTTGCCGGGGGTTATGGTCTGGCGCGCATCGCCAACGTGACGGAGGCCGGCCGACGCACGCTGTCGTTCGAGATTGGTCTGCAGAACGGCACCACGGCACTGCTGGTAACGGCGACCATTCTGGGTATTCCGGAAACCACGATCGCGCCGATGTTCTATTCGATCCTCATGTTCGTGTTTGCCGGTTTGGCGTTGCTGGTCTTCAAGCGCGCCGGTGAACCAGAAACCGCTGACGCAACCTGAGGTTGAGGGGGGGGGTGCCTCCTGTAGGAGCGCACCCCGTGCGCGATGCTCTGGCCTTGGGGGTTGGATTGTTCAGACCTGAGGAAAGCCACCTCTGTGGGGTACCCTGACCGCAGACACGCAAAAAACGTCGTCCATGACAGCTCGACTCCGCACATCCATGTGCGGAGACGGTCTGCGGCTCAGGGCACCGCCACGCGGCGGCAGCGCCACTAACGCCATCCGACTGGGGGCCTGCGGCCCCATCGCGCACGGGGCCGAAGCGTCGGACCGGCTCTCCTACGGTGGTTATGTTCCGTAGGAGGCCAGCCCCCTGGC
>NZ_JAIUMC010000025.1 GCF_022565775.1 Natronospirillum sp. | reverse complement strand
CTACTGTCTACTGTCTACTGTCTACTGTCTACTGTCTACTGTCTACTGTCTACTGATCAAAGCCACCCCCGCTCCGCAAACGACACCGCGCATCCGCACCCGACCACGATATGATCCAGCAACCGGATATCCACCAACTCCAGAGACTGCTTCAGCCGGTCGGTAATCAATCGATCACTCTGGCTCGGCTCGGCCACACCACTGGGATGATTGTGACTGATGATCAGCGCCGCCGCATTGTGCGACAGCGCCATCTTCACCACCTCACGCGGATGCACCGGTGCACTGTCGATGGTGCCCTCGAAGATGGGCTCGAACGCCAGCAAACGATGCTGGTTGTCCAGAAACAGCGCCGCAAAGCATTCCCGCTCGCGGTGCTGAAGCTGTGACTGCAGATAGTTTTTCACCCGGTCCGGCTGGGTAAATACCGGCGCTTCGGTCAGTTCCTGCTGCAGATAACGCCGCGACATTTCCAGCACGGCGCTCAACTGGGCGTACTTGGCCTGCCCCAGACCGGGGTTGGTGCAGAAGGCAGGCCGCGGCAGTTGCAGAATGCGCCCCAGCGAACCGTGACGGTCAATCAACTGGCGCGCCAGATCCACCGCACTGATGCCCGGCAGGCCGGTGCGCAGAAAGATGGCCAGCAGTTCGGCGTCCGACAGCGCGCCGGGGCCGAGCGAGAGCAGTTTTTCACGCGGCCGTTCGCCTTCCGGCCAGCATTTTATCGACATTTCGCGTATCCTTTCGCTATGGATTCATGGCGCGCAGTGCCTCTAGTCTGGCCTGCGCACAGTGCAGACCCAGTGCCTGATTAAAACGGCGGATCAGAGCCCGGGCAAGCCAGGGGCCTGATTTCTGAACTCGGGTTCAGGCGTTACTGAACTCAGGGGGCAGTGCCTGGTCCCATCGGGGGCAAAACTGAAGGAGTTGACGACAATGAGTCTGCAGGGGCAGAGAATTCTGCTGGGTATCAGCGGCGGTATCGCCGCCTACAAGAGCGCCGAACTGGCGCGCCTGTTGAGCAAGGCCGGGGCCGAAGTTCAGGTGGTCATGACTCCGGGTGCCCAGGCCTTTATCACCCCACTGACCTTTCAGGCGCTGACCGGGCGACCGGCACGCACCGAACTACTGGATGAAGACGCCGAGCAGGGCATGGGGCATATCGAGCTGGCACGCTGGGCTACTCTGGTACTGCTGGCGCCGGCCACCGCAAGCCTGCTGGCGCGGATGCGGGCGGGTATGGCCGATGATCTGCTGACCACGGTATTGCTCGCCAGCCAGGCGCCGGTGGCAATAGCCCCCGCGATGAATCAGGCCATGTGGGCCCATGCGGCAACCCAGGCCAATGTTCAGGGCCTGACCGAGCTCTATGATCCGCAGTGGATCGGCCCGGACAGCGGCGATCAGGCCTGTGGCGATTTTGGTGCCGGGCGCATGAGTGAGCCGGCAGCGATTGTGCAGGCCCTGCAGGAGCGGTTCGCTGAGAAAAAATCAGCCTGGGCCGGGCGTCGTGTGGTGGTGACCGCCGGGCCGACCCGGGAGGCCATCGACCCGGTGCGCTATCTCAGCAATCACTCGTCCGGGCGCATGGGATTTGCGCTGGCTGAGGCTGCCGCCCGCCAGGGTGCACAGGTGGTGCTGATCAGCGGGCCAGTGCAACTGGCTACTCCGCCCGGGGTCGAGCGCATCGATGTCGAGTCGGCGCAGGACATGTGGCAGGCCGCGCAGACGGCAGCCCCGAAGGCCGATCTGTTCATTGGTGCCGCGGCTGTTGCCGATTATCGGGTCGAGAATCCTTCCGACCAGAAGCAGAAAAAGCAGCAGGGGAAGAATGAGTGGCAACTGACCCTGGTGCAGAACCCCGACATCATCGACGGTGTGTCCCGCTTGAAAGACCGACCAAAGCAGGTGGTGGGCTTTGCCGCTGAAACACAGGATGTGGAGCGTTACGCCTGGGACAAGCTGGCGCGCAAGAATCTGGACTGGATTGTCGCCAATGATGTCAGCCGCACCGATATCGGATTCAACAGCGATGACAACGAAGTGACAGTGTTCGGGCGGCAAAACGAACGTTATGATATAGGCCGACAGCCGAAGTCAGTACTCGCTGACGCGCTGCTCGACGTATTTGCCCGGGGCTTTCCCGAGGACTGAATCCGACAACCTGCGACAAGGACCGATCATGACCCTGCACCGCCTGCAGATCAAAATACTGGATGAACGCCTGGGGCACAGCATTCCCATGCCGGATTATGCCACTGCCGGTTCTGCCGGGCTTGACCTGCGCGCCTGTCTGCCCGAAGCGCTGACGCTGGAACCGGGGCAGACCGAACTGATCCCTACCGGCCTGGCCATCTGGGTGCGAGACACCGGCTATGCGGCCATGCTGCTGCCGCGCTCCGGCCTGGGGCACAAGCACGGCATCGTGCTGGGCAACCTGGTAGGGCTTATTGATTCCGACTACCAGGGCCAGTTGATGGTGTCCTGCTGGAATCGCAGCGCCACGCCCTTTACCGTGGAGGTCGGCGAGCGCATTGCCCAGATGGTGCTGGTGCCGGTCAGCCAGCCAGAGTTTGAAATCGTCGACACCTTTACCCAGTCAGACCGGGGTGCCGGTGGCTTTGGCCACACAGGTCGCCACTAGTTTCCCTGGACAGTAGTAACGAATTAAGCAGGTTCAAACACATGCCACTCAGCCGAAAGGACGCTCTGACTTTTTCCAGTGTGCTCAGCGAGGCGCTGCCTTATATACAGCGTTTCTCGGGCAAGATTCTGGTCATCAAATATGGCGGCAACGCCATGGTTGACGAAAAACTGCAGGCCAGTTTTGCGCGCGACATGGTGCTGCTCAAGACCGTGGGTATTCACCCGGTGGTGGTGCATGGCGGCGGGCCGCAGATCGGCGACTTGCTGGCGCGCCTGAACATCAAGTCTGAGTTCATCAATGGTATGCGGGTGACCACCGGAGAAACCATGGATGTCGTGGAAATGGTGCTCGGCGGGCTGGTGAACAAGCAGATCGTCAACCTGATCAACCAGAACGGTGGTCGGGCCGTGGGGGTCACTGGCAAGGATGGCCAGTCCATCCAGGCGCGCAAGCTGCACGTCAAGGTCAAGACCAAGGAGTTGGATGAGCCCGAGATCATCGACATGGGCCATGTCGGCGAAGTAGCTCACATCGACACGCGGCTGATCCATTTGATGCTCGACAGTGACCTGATTCCGGTCGTGGCCCCCATTGGGGTCGGCAAGGACGGAGCAAGCTACAACATCAATGCGGATCTGGTGGCCGGCAAGCTGGCGGAAAGCCTGAAGGCCGAGAAGCTGATGCTGCTGACCAACATTCAGGGCCTGATGAACAAGGAAGGCGAAGTGCTGACCGGGCTGACCGTGGAAGAGGTCGACGCCCTGATCGCCGACGGCACCATTCACGGCGGCATGCTGCCCAAGATAAACTGTGCGCTGGAAGCTGTGCGCAACGGCGTGCACAGTGTGCATATCATTGATGGCCGTGTGGCCCATGCCAGCCTGCTGGAAGTGTTTTCCGATGTGGGTGTGGGTACTCTGATTACCAACCATTCAGGTGAGCTGTAACCATGAAGTCTACGTCTCGCAAGCAGCAGATTCTGCAGGCGCTCGCTGAAATGCTGGAAGAGGGCGCCGGCAACAAGATCACCACGGCCCGCCTGGCAGAAAGAGTGGGCGTGTCCGAAGCGGCGCTGTATCGCCACTTCCCCTCCAAGGCGCGGATGTTCGAAGGTCTGATCGAGTTTATCGAAGAGACCATCTTTACCCGTATCAACCGCATCCTGGATGAAGACACCCGGGCCCTGGCCCGCACTCAGGCCGTGCTGTACCTGTTGCTGGCTTTTGCCGAACGCAACCCGGGCATGTGCCGCATACTGGCCGGTGATGCACTAGCCGGCGAGGTGGATCGGCTGCGCGATCGGGTGGCTCAGTTTTTCGAGCGCATAGACCTGCAGCTCAAGCAGATCATGCGCGAATCCGGCCTGCTGGAAGGTCTGGAAACCCCGATAGAACCCGGTGTGGCGTCCAACCTGCTGTTGGCCGTTGTCGAAGGCCGCATCGCCCAGTTTGTGCGCAGCCATTTTACCCGCAAGCCTACCGAAAACTGGGAAGCGCACTGGGAAGTGCTGTCAGCCGGGATCTTCGGCATACCAGAGCCCTGCCCGGACCCCTTTACGGAAGCGGCTTCCGAAACTTCTTCATCGACTCAGGACTGAGAGCATCATGTACAGCGTATTCGTCGACGGCCAGGAAGGGACCACGGGACTGCAGATCAAGGAGCGGCTGACCCGCCATCCTGAAGTAGAGCTGCTGGAAATTGATCCTGAAAAGCGCAAGGACACCGGCGAACGCCAGCGTCTGATCAATGCGGCAGACATCGCCTTTCTGTGTCTGCCTGATGCCGCGGCGAAAGAATCCGCTGCCTTGTGCACCTCCGACAGCACTCGTCTGATCGACGCCAGTACCGCACATCGAGTAGATCCGGAATGGGTGTTCGGCCTGCCGGAACTCGACGCCGGGCAGCGCGAGAAGATCGCTGCCGCAAAACGCGTGGCCAACCCGGGCTGCCATTCCACCGGCTTTATATTGCTGGTGCGGCCGCTGATTGATGCCGGCATTCTGCCCGCCGGCACCGCACTGAGCTGCCAGTCACTGACCGGCTATAGTGGCGGCGGCAAGGGCCTGATTGAGCGCTATGAGCAGGCGGACGAGCAGACCCGCGCCAGACTGCAGGGCCCCAGCCACTATGCGCTCGGCCTGACGCACAAGCACCTGCCCGAGATGCAGGCGCTGACCGGCCTGACCTCACCCCCCGTGTTTACCCCGCTGGTCGGCCCCTACTACAAGGGCATGGTGGTCACCGTGCCGCTGCACGCCTGGCAACTGGCGTCCGTGCACACGGCAGAAGCCGTGCATGCCCAATTGACCGAGCACTATGCGGACAGCCGCTTTGTCACCGTGCAGCCCTTCGATGCCAGCGGGCAGGTGGATGGCGGCTTCCTGAACCCCCAGGGCGCCAATGACACCAACGAGAACCAGATCTTCGTGTTTGGTGGCGACGAGCACATCCTGCTGATGTCCCGACTCGACAACCTCGGCAAGGGCGCCTCAGGTGCCGCTGTGCAGAACATGAATATCATGCTCGGGTTGCCGGAGCAGACAGGATTGTAGTCGACAGATGACAGTCGACGGTCGACAGTGAGTGTTTGACTACCCTTGGAGGTATGGCAACGATCTTACTGTCTACTGTCTACTGTCTACTGTCTACTGTCTACTGTCTACTGTCTACTGTCTACTGTCTGCCGTCTACTAATATCCTGAACCCCCCATTAAAACTTTCTGACTATCCCCCCAAACCCCTGGGCACTACACTCTCAACAAGCTACCCACCAGAGAGAGTGCCCCATGCCTGCCCCCATTCGCTTGCCCACCTATTTCATCTCCCATGGCGGTGGCCCCTGGCCGTGGATGGAACGCGAGCTGGGTGATCAGTACCGGGTGCTGCGCACCTTCCTGCAGGATTTGCCCGGCACACTGCCTGACGCGCCGAAGGCGATACTGGTGATCACAGGTCACTGGGAAACTGAAACGCTGCGCATCAGTGCCGGCGAGCGGCCGGGGATGATTTACGACTACTACAATTTTCCGCCGCACACCTATGAGGTCAGTTATCCGGCACCCGGAGACCCGACATTGGCCTCCCGGATATCCACGCTGCTTGAACAGAGCGGCTTCAATGCGCAACTGGACCCGGAACGCGGCTTCGACCACGGCACCTTTGTGCCCCTGTCGGTCATGTACCCCGAGGCCAAGGTGCCGGTGGTGATGCTGTCCATGCTCAATCATCGCGACCCTGCGACCCATATGGCGCTGGGGCAGGCACTGGCACCACTGCGTGACGAAGGGGTGCTGATCATCGGCAGCGGCCTCAGCTATCACAACCTCAGGCTGATGAACCAGGCTGGCGCCGAACCCTCACGACAGTTCGATGACTGGCTGCAGGACACGCTGACACAGCAGGACACCAACACCCGAATGGAGCGCCTGCAACACTGGAGCCAGGCTCCGGGCGCGCGGATTGCCCATGCCGAAGAAGACCATCTGGTGCCGTTGTTTGTGGCCGCTGGTGCGGCAGAGGAGGACAGGGGCGAGTGCGTGCACCATGAGCCCGACTTCTTCGGGCACATTACAGTGTCGAGTTTCCGCTTTGGCTAAAAAAATCTCTCCGGCATTGAATGACGAAGAGATTGTTTGCGGGCCGAAGACTGGACTGGCGTGAATCAATAATCCACGCCGGCCGGTCTGATTCTGTTTCCCGTTAAATGGTTCCGCCCAGTAGCGGCAGGAGCATCACCAGGACAACGGTGGCCGTAACGCCGCTGGGCAAATAGCCCCAATGCCTGGTGTGAGGCCATACCGGCATGACGCTGATCAGGATCAGCATCAGCGCAACGAGCAAAACGCCGGCGAGATTCATGAGTGGCGGCTCCACTAAGCGATCTTCACCCATGCTGCCACTCGCGAGCAGGGCGCTTCTGTGCGCTACCGCACGGAAGCGGGTGCACTCAGAGGGCTAGGATGCTGCTTTGCAAGGGAGTAGTCCCATGAAACCGATTCAGGTATTTGCCGTGGTGCTGATCGCACTGGGTGTGCTGGCACTGGTTTATGGTGGCTTTTCCTATACCAGCGAAACGCATGAAGCATCGCTGGGTGCATTCAGCCTGTCCATGGATGAGCGAGAGTATGTCAATGTGCCGGTCTGGGCCGGTGCGGCGGCTATCGTGGCAGGCGTCCTGATGTTCCTCTTTGCGGGGCGCCGTCGTTGACGGCAGTGACCCCCTTTTTTCACTAGAATCGCCGACCGATGTCACTTAGATCATCCCGATAAAGGGCCATCAGTGAGTTGCTGAACAGTCTACCCGCCTAATTTCGATCCAACCCAACGTCCACGAACCGTTCGACTGGTGTTTTTCACAGGTGCAGTGATTCCTGTGGAAAATGACATGCGTTCGAATGTGACGCCGGTCACATTGTCATTGTTGCCTATACCCAGGGTGTATTGAGATGCAGCTTTCTGTCGGGAATACTTTTCCCGCAAGTCGCAAGACTGGGCCCCTCAACAGGCGCCCGCCAGGGAAAGTGATCAATCTCCATGCAATAGGGAATTGCATTGATATGACAGGCCTCTTTCGACAGGAAGCGATCGTTCAGCAACAAGACCGCCTGCACGGCGACGTATTGCTGTTGCAGCCACTGTCTATCCGACTATTTTGTGTTGTTGCCTTGCTGTTTGTCTCGGCGGTGGCAGCCTATCTCAGTTGGGCCACCTTTCCGCGCAAGGAGACCGTGCAGGGTCATCTGGTACCGTCTTCCGGCGTGCTGCAGGTGACCGCGCCGCGCGCCGGTATTGTTCGGCAGGTGCTGGTCAGTGACGGCGACCGGGTCAGCGCAGGCCAGCCTCTTTTTGTCGTCAACGGCGACAGCATTCTTGCTGACGGCCGCAACCTTGAAACCCTCCTGCTGGAGGAATACCAGCAGCGACAATCGCTGCTCAGTCAGCGCATTGATCGGGTGCCCACACTCTTCGCCCACCGCCGTCAGGATGTCGAGCAGTCTCTGGATGAGGCGGCAGATGACCTCGAGTCCTTGCGCCGACAAGCCTCGACACTCGAACAGCGACTGGCACTGACCCACGAGCAGGTTGAACGACTGGAGCGCCTGCGCGAACGCAACCTGGCCAGTCAGACTGATCTCAACCAGGCGGTAGACCAGCGACTGGCACTGGAGTCCGAATTGCAGAGCCTGCAGCGCAGTATCGACAATCAGCGCCATCAGCGTGAACGTCTGCAGGCCCAGTTGCACAACCTGATCACCGAGCAGGAAGACCAGCAGGACCAGCTCCATTCCGAGCTCAGCACACTGGCCCAGCAGATCGCTGAACTGCACGGTCGACGCGCCTATGTCATTACCGCTGAGCGCGATGGTCGAATCACCAGCGTGCAAGCGGTAGAAGGGCAGGACGCCGAGCCAGGCTTGCCGCTGGCCAGCCTGCTGCCGGAAGATACTGAATTGCTGGCCGAGCTCTTCGTGCCCACCAGCGCTATTGGTTTTCTGGAGACTGGCCAGCCGGTTCGGACTCGCTACTCGGCCTTTCCGTATCAGCAGTTCGGGCTTTATGACGGCCAGATCAGTGAAATCAGCAACCACGTACTGCTGCCCAGCGAGCTTCACCGAGCGCCCATCGCTCTTGAGGAGCCGGTTTACCGCGTGCGCGCCCGCATCGACCAGCAGCATGTGCTCGCCTTTGGCCAGGAGACACCCCTGAAACCCGGCATTCTGCTGGAGGCCGATATCGAACTGGCCGACCGCACGCTGGTGCAGTGGTTGATGGAGCCCATCTTCAGTATTCGGGGTCGTTTATAGCAGAGAGGAATTTGGCCGAACCCAATTTGGGTTTGGCTGAAAAGGAAACAAGAGTTTGGTTTATTCAATCAACTCAGCTTTGTGGGGAGTCTGTATGTTGGAGGCGATCAGTGGTTACGTGACCGGGTTTCTCGCTGAGAAGCTAATGCAGAAACGAGTACGATCATGGGTTATCGCACTTGTCTTAACAGTTGCTTCCTTCCTTGTTTATGCGTTGTACCACCTGCTGTTTCTAAAGGAGAGTGTCGCGGAGATAGTGAGTCCAGTCTGGTTGGTATTGCCGATATTTACTGGCCTGTTCTTACTTCTGTGGCTTGTTGTTATCTATTACTACGGGAGAGAGAAGAGAGCCGAAGTTCGATAGGTTGTACAGGGCTGACGGGTATTCTGGACAAACCGAATGCAAGAGTTTGACTTGGCCCAACTTGGGCTTAGTTGAAAGGGAGCCCGATGGTGGCTGAACTTTGACGAGCAAACCACCACCGGGAGACAGACTCACGAATAGGGATTCGTGTGTTGTCAGGGAAGACATTAACTTAAATCTGATAATTCTCAAAGGAGATGTGAAATGAAAGCTTTAAGTGTGAACGAAACCAAGATGGTTAGTGGTGGAAATCCGCTCGTCTGGGCTGGTACAGCGGTTATTGCCTATGCATCTTATCGTGTTGGCAAGCGCCAAGGCTATAACGATAACGTTGACTGTTGATAAGGAGATGACAATGAAGAAAATCCGTGAAGAACAGGTTGTAAAAGTATCAGGCGGAAACCCATGGGCTATAGGGGCTCTTATAATTGCATCCGCCACATATGGATACAACCGAGGTAAGAACCAAGCAGAGCGAGACAACAGGACCGGGAACCAGATGTGTCTAAACTGATAGACTGAATTATCGGTTACTGAGGAGCAGTGCGCTTTTAGTGCGCTGCTCTATTTTGATATTGGAGTTTTCCCAATGTTTAGTATAGAAAAGCTGAATTGGCCTGCTGTTTTTATGTTTGGTTTTGTCTCTTTTGGTTATGTTTTTGACTATATTCTCGGGGTCCTTTTATGGGGCGATGATTTGTTCGGAGGCAATTTGTTCCAAGGGCTTTTTACGGGGCTTGTATTTGCCTTTCTGAATTTAGTTATTCTCTCTGAAAAACTTCGTGGCGTCAGCGACACGAAGGACAGGAAGAGGAAATTTATGATTTATTGTTCAATTGTAGGTCTTTCTCTGGTGGGATCCTTTTTTCATGGTGCCCGAGGAGGTATCGACTGGCTAGTTTAATGCTCTGGACTCAGTCATTAGGATTTGCAAATTATGGTAACTGCTTTTTCAGTAATTCTATTTTTTGCGCTAGTTGGCGGCCAAAACTTATATTCAAAGAGTGTAGAAGGTTCTGAGCTGACATCTCTGGATTATCTGGTTGTTTTCTAGGTCTTATTGTCGTTTCGTTCTTCTATTTAATTGTCTTTGTAGTCAGGTTTGCGGCTGGTATTGAAAATAATAGAGATAGTCAGTGAATTGTTCCTCTGTTTTAAAAGGACTTCTATATGTCACAACACATGGCAACACCCGAAAACTTCAACGGTGAAACCTCTTCACCAGACGCCCAGCAACTGCCCACCGTCGGAAAATCCATTGCCTGGTTGGTGGCCTTTGCCGCGTTATTCTATGGCGCCGCGATGCTGTATGGCGCTTATCTCGGAGTGACCCAACCTGACTTGGTCGAGGACGACGAGTTGCTGATGGAAGCCCTGCTCAGCCCGACAGGATTGATGGTGGTCAGTCTCCTGCAAGCAGTCTTACTGATTCCCTGTGTGTTGTTCGCGGCGCATTTCTCCAGCCAGCACTGGCGGGATACGCTTGCGTTCAGGGCGGTGCCATTGCATCTGCTCGGGTTCTGGGCGCTGGTGTATTGTGGATACTTTGTCGTGATGTCCGTGATGGAAGTGCTGGTGCCAGCAGACCACGGGGAGATCATGACGTCTCTGGCAGGTAGCCGGCATCTCGGGCTGTTTCTGACCTTTGTAGTGGTCGCGCCGGTGATCGAGGAACTGGTGTTCCGGGGCTATCTGTTCACGGCCTGGCGCAAGACTCGTCTGGGACTGTGGGGCACGGTGCTGCTGACTTCGTTGATTTTTTCGTTGGTCCATGCCGCACAATATTCATGGCTTATTCTGATTTATCTCTTTGTGTTCTCGATCATCCTGGGTCTGGCGCGGGAGAAAACCGGTTCGATCTGGACGCCTGCAATCCTTCACGTGCTGAACAACGCGATTGCCATGGTCAGCCTGGTGTATCTGGGACTCTACTGACATGACGACGCAGTCGAGTTCAGCAGCCAACGGCATACTGCCTGCCGGTCAGCTACTGCAGTTCAGTGGCAGTCGCCGCCTGCCGATGATTCATCAGTCCGAGGCGGCGGAATGCGGCATTGCCTGTGTGGCGATGATTGCCGGCTACCACGGGTATGAGATTGATCTCAGTCGCCTGCGTCAGCGGTTTTCGGTGAGTCAGCACGGGGTGAACCTGAAGCAGTTGATCGACATGGCGGCCGGTTTGCACCTCGCCGGTCGAGCGCTGCAACTGGAACTCGATGAACTGCCTCAGTTGCAGACACCCTGTGTGCTGCACTGGGACATGAACCATTTTGTGGTGCTGAAAAAGTGCACGGCGCAGAAGGTGGTCATTCATGACCCTGGGGCCGGTGAGCGCACCTTGTCGATGGAAGAGGCCAGCAAACATTTCACCGGCATTGCCCTGGAGCTGGCACCCACCGAGCAGTTCAAGCCCGAGAAAGCCCGGCCCCGCTTGCGCCTGCGTCAATTCTGGCAGCGCATTGTCGGGCTCAAACGCAGCCTGGCCATCATTCTGTTGCTGTCCCTGTTGCTGCAGCTCTTCGCGATCGCCGCCCCCTTTTACATGCAGACAGTGGTAGATGATGTGCTGCTGCGCCATGACACCAACCTGCTACTGGTGCTGGCGATCGGCTTCGGCCTGTTGATGCTGATTCGGGTTGCCACCGAGGCCGTGCGGGAGATCAGCATTCTGCACCTGTCGACTCGGCTCAATATCCAGATGGCGGCCAACCTGTTCCGTCATCTGGTGCGGCTGCCCATGGACTACTTCCAGAAACGCCACATGGGTGATGTGGTATCGCGGTTCGGGTCGCTGCAGAACATCCGCGAACTGCTGACCACCGGTCTGGTCTCGGCGCTGGTGGATGGCGTCATGGCACTCATCACGCTGGTAGTGATGCTGATTTACAGCGTGCAGCTTGCGCTGGTGGTGGTCGGGTTTGTGGTGCTCTATGGGCTGTCGCGCTGGTTGCTCTACAGGCCTTTGCGTCGGCGCAGCGAAGAAAGCATCGTCAGCCATGCCCGGCAGGATTCCAACTTCATGGAAACCGTGCGCGCCATGCAAACGATCAAGCTGTTTCAGCGTGAGAACGATCGGCAGAACCTGTGGCAGAACCGCTATGCCGAAGCCATGAACGCGGATATCCGGGTTGAAAAACTGCGCATCGGCTACGGGGTAATCAATGGCCTGCTTTTCGGGCTGGAAAACATCATCGTAGTGTATCTGGCGGCGCGGGCGGTCATGGGCGATGTGTTTTCCGTAGGCATGTTGTTCGCCTTCATAAGCTACAAGCAGCGTTTTGTGGACAGCATGGACGGTCTGATTGACCAGTTGATCGAAATGCGCATGATCGGCCTGCATCTGGACCGCCTGGCCGATATTACCTTCACACAGGCAGAAAATGTCGATGCGGCACTGCCCGCGCTGCCGGGCGAGCAGCGTACAGGCATTGCCGGGGCCTTGTCGGTCCGCGGACTGAGCTATCAGTACAGTGATGCCGACCCGCCGGTACTGGCGGGGATCGATCTCGACATCGAGCCGGGGGAGGCGGTGGCCATTGTCGGCCCGAGTGGCTGCGGTAAAACCACGCTGCTAAAATGTCTGATGGGGTTGATGAGCCCGTCAGCCGGTGAGATCACGGTGGATGGCCAGCCGATACATCAGGTGCCGGACTACAGGGCGTCGATCGCTGCAGTGATGCAGGATGAGCAACTGCTAAGTGGATCCATCGCGGACAACATTGCCTGCTTTGACCCTCAGCCGGATTTGAATCGGGTACAGGAGGCGGCGCAACTGGCAGCCATTCATGAAGACATTTTGAAGATGCCCATGCAGTACAACACGCTCGTGGGAGACATGGGCACCAGCCTGAGTGGCGGGCAGAAACAGCGCGTTGTGCTGGCCCGGGCGCTGTATCGACAGCCCCGCATTCTGTTCATGGACGAAGCCACCAGCCATCTGGATGCCGCCAACGAACAACAGGTCAACGAGAATATCCGCCACCTGAACATGACCCGCATCATTGTGGCACATCGTCAGGAGACGATAGACTCGGCGGATCGGGTGGTAGAGTTGGGGAGCCAAGACCAAGGATGATCATTCTTCAGAAATATGAACTGTATCTGAGCGCGCTATTTTTTCCATGGTCGATTGCTGAGCCGCTTGAGCTTGGAGAGAGAGTAGAAAAACGATTGATGCATCTGTCGATTTATTTGTGGTGCCCAAGCGTTGTATACGCGATTTATCTGATCAACAGGCATTACGACGACTATGTGGCGCGGCATCAAACAAGGGATAGTTTATGACCATCAAGATTGCAGCGTCAGTCGGCGGCGTCCTGATATTGGCGCTTGCAGTTACAGAGCTGTTCCCTGTCTATCAGGTGGCCAGGCATTCACAACAGGCCCTTCTTGACTGTGGTGAGGGCGGCGTAAAACGGGTGAACACCACTGGTTTTGAGTGCGCTCCGACAGAACAGTGATTGCTGGATAATTTCATATGAGGCTCGATTTTCTCAAGGCCACCTGGTGGAGCCAAAAACGGTCCAAGGTCTTGCGCCAGTCACGTATGCTACCGCACAGACGCCTTTTGCAGACGCCGGCAATCTACAGGTCCGTCCATCATACACAGCAAAAGGCGTTGATATGAAAAACGTAACCAAGCTTCTCTTGTGCCTGACCGTTGCCGCCCCCGCTGCAACCGCGGCGGCCAGTGACCACTTTTCTCCCAGAACCGGACCTTCCGCAGGTGATCGTGAGTTTTCCATTTCCGGTACAGGCAGCAACGATGCAAACTTCGACAATGGTACTTTTGGCGTTGTAGCGGAACACGGCTGGTATCTGCAGCCACATCTGGTATGGGGTATCCGCCAGAGCATCAACTACGCCAGTATCAAGGGAGAGAACCTGCGCAACGACTATTGGAACGGCTCGACACGTGCCTACATCGACTACCAGTTCGGCAGTGACAGAGCACGTCCCTTCGTTGGCGGTAGTCTGGGTCTTATCTACGGCGATGGAAACAACAACAGCGCGTTTTCTGGCCTTGAAGGCGGCATGAAGTACTATGCACTCCCCAGTACCTACCTGCTGAGTCGTGTCGAGTACCAGTGGTTCTTTTCTGGCATAGATGAGGCCACGTCATCCTTCAGTGACGGCGCTTTTGCCTATACGCTGGGTATTGGCTACAACTACTGATAGCAACAGTGTTTCAACGCACCTGTTACTCGCTTCGATAATCCAGTAGACATTATTGGCCAAAAACAGTCGTTCGATTACGGCCTTCCCGCTTGGCCTGATACAGGGCCTGATCTGCGAGTGAGAGCAATTCATCGCATCCCGGCGACAGGCCACTGTTGCCGGATGCGATACCAATACTGATGGTTATGGATGGCTCGTCTGACGCGAGAGATCGCACTCGATCATGAAGGCGTGACGCCACGTTTTCGGCCTCTTCAACAGGTGTATCGGTGAGCATAATGACAAACTCCTCGCCGCCATAACGAAAGGCGAGATCGCCGTTGCGGCTTTCAAGACGTAGGATGGACCCGAGCTTCTCCAATATCCGGTCACCGACGACATGGCCAAATTGATCGTTCACCTCTTTGAAGTAGTCGATATCAATAAACAGCAATGACAAGGGTGCCCCGGACGCTCGGGCGTCGAACAAAGCACCTTCGATTCTCGGTTCCAGCTCGCCACGTGAAAGTAGCCCGGTCAGCGCATCTGTGCTGGCTATAGTACTCATTTCGTCGGCGCGAGCCTGGTAGGATCGGCGTGCATTGACGAGTTCCTGAAACAACTGGTCCCGGAGCGTCGCCGGAAACAGACTCCAATATATGACGTTGCCAACCGAGCAGTGCCGGGCGTTGACGATAACGGGCACTGCGACGCCGTTGGCGTTGTGCAGCGACATCTGCAACTCTTCTATGCGGCCATCCCGGGTTAACAGGGGTACCACATAACTTTCGAAAAATATTCTTGAGCCTTTGGTGAGTAGGGTGCTGATGTTCGAACCCGGCAGATCAGACCTGCTCAGCTCGAATTTTTTGCACAGGTACTCGTTGAACGAGAGTATGGTTCGTTCGGTATTGGTGACAACGCATCCGCAGGGAAACAGGTCCACTGCATAGCCGACACTGCTGGGTTGCTCCTTATTCATGCGAGCCTCTCTGGTCAAAATCAGTCATCCTGATCTGGGCAGGCCCATGAACTCGCGGATTTCCGCGGCTACGGCCTCCGGGTCGGTCATGTGAAGACAATGCCCCTTACTTGCCAGGACACGCAGCACGCTCGCGGGCATGTGTTGGTGCATGTATTCCCCTACTTCAACACTGGCCAGTGTGTCCGACTGGCTCTGCAGCAACAGCGAAGGATGGCGGCTCAGAGCAAGCTCTCCCCGCAGGTCCGAGTAGAAGGTAGCCTGCGCGAAGTTTCGGGCTATCACCGGGTCGGTGGAGCAGAAACTCTCGGTCAGCTCCCGAATAAAATCCTCATTGCCCGACTGTCCGATGACCAACGGGGCCAGATATTCGGCCCAGCCGATGAAATTCTTGTCCAGCAGATCGAAAAGCTCCGCAATATCCTGATGCTCAAAGCCGCCGTGATACTCCGGCGGGTCATTGAGAAAGCAGGGCGACGGGCACACCATGACCAGGGAAGAAAACCTTTCCGGTCGTTCAATACTGGCCAGCAGACCAATCATGGCGCTGACTGAATGACCGACAATGGTGACATCATTCAGATTCAGCCCGGCGCATATCTGGTTGATGTCCTCAGCATATCCGGCCAGCGTTGAATACCGCTTGTCGTCATAAGCCTCCAGACTGGAGCCGCCCCACCCGACATAGTCGAAGAGCACCAGTTGAAAGTCCGGCTCCAGCAGGGGCACAAGAAACCGCCACATGTTCTGGTCGCAGCCAAAACCATGCGCCAGCAGTAGCGTTTTTTCACCGCTGCCGCAGCGGCGAATGTTGTTCCGTTCAATCAGCGTCCTATCAGCCGACATGTCAGGTCAGGGCCCCGAGTGCATACAGGCGGTAAGTATAGTCGACTCACGCAGAGCGCACAGGCAGAAAGCTGTGCAATCACACTGCCTCGTGCTCTCTGGTTTTCCATACGGTCTTGCTGGCTTTCTCAGCCAGGCTATTGTCGAGGCGCGAAAACCCGAACAGTGCCGCCAGCGGCAGCGGACGATGTTCGATATTGGCCCTCAGCATCCCCGCTCCGAGCATGCTGAAAAGGATGCCGTTCCCGCCATAAGCCATGGCGAACTGCACTCTGGGACCATACTGCGGATGTGCACCCAGAAAGGGCAGGCCATCTGCAGTCTCAGCAAAGGTGCCGCTCCAGGAGTAGGCAGGGCGCACCCGCAAGTCCGGAAAGCGTTCTTTTACCTTGGTACACAGGTGTTTGACCTTGCCTTCAAGAATCCGGTCACGGCGGCCAGGCGACTCTGTATTGTCATCGTCCCCAGCGACCAGCAATCTGCCATCACCGGTGGTGCGCATGTACAAATAGGGGCGGGCAGACTCCCAGACCATGGTCGAGGCCAGCAGGCCCAGCGTTGCTCTCTCTATCGGATCGGAGATAAACGCGTAGCTGCTGCGGCTTTTTGCAACAGACTGTCGCAGCCACGTCTGGGCGTCGTACCCGGCCGCCATGACCAGATGGCGGGCGCGAATCTTGGTACCTTCCGGTGTGCGGATTGTTACGTCTTGTTCGCTGGTTTCTATGGAGTCAATCACGGTGCGATCAAACACCAGGCCACCGCGCTCCTTCAGTCGCATCAGCAGCCTTGATGTCAGCCGATAGGGGTCCACACGAGCCGCGAGTCGAGTCAAAATAGCACCGGGTGCCTTGATCCCGAAGTGCTCCAGAAGTTGCCCAGAGTCGAGCCACTGCGCATCCAGATCGTGTTTGAACCTCAGTGCCTGCTCCTCACGCAGCGCAGTCTTGTCACCTTCCTTGCTGACGCAGTGGAGACTTTCCTGCATATCGAAATCCACGTCACCCAGGCCAGTGATCAGATCATGCAGATCAGTAAAGGCTTCGGTGCAGGCCTCGCAGACGAGAGCGGCATGAGCTTCACCATAGCGCCTGGCAAGATCAACCATGTTGATATCCATGTCGTACTGTAACAACCCGGTGCAGGCTGCCGAACTGCCCCAGGCAACATCCCGTTGCTCAACTACCGCCACGTCGTAGTCGTTGTTGGCTAGCTCGTCTGCGATCAAGGCGCCGGTAATTCCACCACCCATCACTACCACATCACACGTGATATCAGCCTCGAGTTGCGGGAAGGTGCACATCAGCCCGTTCTTGATGGCCCAGTAGGGGTTGCCGCTTTTGAGATCCATGGTTCCTTCCTTTTTGTTTTTGGCAGGCAGAAACTCAGCGTCCGCCGCGCCGCCGGCGGATCGGAGATAGTCCTTTACGGCGGTGACTGAGCGTAGTCGTGGCCATATCCCAAAGCTTTGTTGCCGTTGTGCCTGATTTTTTTCGTCGGTTTGTGAGTGTTTTGGGCCTGTCTGTTGTGTCTGTAACCGTCTTGCGATGCGTCATCAAATGCTTCCTTTCATGGTCTCTTAAAGCGTTGCCTTGTGGCCCGCCATGTCTTTGGCCAGGGCTTCGAGGTCAAGGTCCGATGCCTCCACCTTGGGAAACATGTCTTTCTCTTCTTCTTCAACATGGTGCTGAATCAGTTCACTCAATACCTTGACCTTGGAATCGAATAATTCTTCGTTGCCTTTCATGGACTTGATCTGCTTGATCATGTTCCTTGCGGCGCCATGTTCGACGATGCCCTCTTTTACTGCGCCCTCCGCGCCCGGTACCTTGTCTCTGATCGCCGGATAGAAAACATCCTCCTCGATGGCCATGTGCTTCAACAGCTCATTGCCTATGTGGTCAGCGAGAGACTTCCTTTTTTTCAGGGTGTCTGCTTGCGACAGCTTTTCATATTCCGCGAACGCGGTTTCGATATCGCGGTGGTCTTTGGTCAGCAAGGATAGTGCGTCGGTGCCTTCCCGGGCATCAGTCACTAGTGTCATGGTCGTCTCCTCGTCCTTGGATATTGGCGCAGGCGTTTGGAACAGGGTGTTCATTGCGCCTTGTGCCGGTGTCTATGTGGGTGCCCCTGAAGACCGTCAAAGAATGATGGCCAGTAAAATATTGATCGGAAGGGGTACGCCGAGCAGCACCCGCCAGAGTGGCACCCCAGGAGGCGCCTGAATGGTTGCTGGGGGCAGAGGCTTGCATAAGCGGTCTCATATCAAACGGAAATGAAAGTACCTCCGAACTCTATTTTTATTCAGCCAGTTCTTCCGTTCGCTATCCAACATAACGCAGCTCTCGATGGGTTCGAGTTACTGCCTCCGTTACAGGTCCTTCAGGCGCTATCTGGACCCAATTCCAGACCTCTTGCGACGGTATTCGAGAATGAAAAGAATGATCCTCGGATCTGCCAGCATCCACTGGGTATAGTCTGGTTCAAGTCGTCAGGTGCCGTGAAAATATCGCCTGACACCAATAACAACCTTCTTCTTGCTCGAAAACGTCATCAGGTTCTGCTTTCCTGTATTTGTGGGCAGACTTGTCCCGCAGCGATGAAGTAATCTTGGGCCCGCAGGTCGGTCCGCGTTTGGGTAGTTCTCTAAGGAACCCGAGTCCTCCTCGGGTCTTTCAGTTGTTTTGAGTGAGGTCAGGATGAAGCCTTTGTCGAGTACCGGGTTTGCACTGTTCGGTGCGGCGCTTGTGGCAATCAGTTACGGGCTGGCGCGCTTTGCGTTCGGTCTGTTCGTGCCGCCGATCCGTGCTGATCTTGATCTGTCGGCCTATGTGATCGGTATTATCGGTGCGTTGCCGTTGATCAGTTTCATTCTGGCGACGCTGGTTGCGCCCTTGTCAGCCGACCGTCTGGGCGCGCGCAATACCGCGGTCATGTCCGGCATATTCGGTGTGCTTGGTCTCGCACTCATCAGCCAGGCTCAGAACGAGTGGATGCTCGGGGCAGGCGTGTTTGCCTGTGGTATCTGTACCGGTCTGATGATGCCTGCCCTGACCGCCGCCATGCAGGTGCTGGTCAACCGGGCAGTGCACGGGCGTGTAAGCTCGGTCATGAATGCCGGCACCAGCATCGGTATCATTGTTTCGGTTCCGGCGGTGTTGTTCCTGACTGACGCTTGGCGCATCTCCTATCTCGGCTTTGCGGTGATTGCCGGCGCAGGCATCGTGGCGGCCTGGTATTTCATACCCTCGGTATCGCGGATTGTGCCGTCCAATGCGGCACCCCCGCCGCCCATTACATTGCTGCAGTGGTCACGACTGTTGCGGCTGTCGGTATTTGCGTTTGCGATGGGTTTTGTTTCTGCCCCCTACTGGATTTTTGCTCCCGATCTGGCCGTCACCCTAGGTGGTCTCTCGCCGGATCAGACCGGTTGGCTGTGGCTCGCTGTGGGCATTGCCGGTATGGGCGGTGCGGTGGTCAGTGACTTGGCGGATCGCAACAACCCGCCCATCACGCATGCCCTGATGTTGATGATGATGGCAGCGAGTTTGGCGTTGCTGGCCGCCAGCCCCGGGCAGGTTTTCCTTGCCTCGTTTTCCGCCTTGGTCTTTGGTCTCGCCTACATGAGCCTGTCGGGGCTGTACCTGTTGACCGGTATTCGCCTGCTGCCGGGTCGACTGTCGATGGGGCCGGTGCTGCCGTTTCTGGCCCTGGCGCTGGGACAGGCCGTGGGCTCGCCGGTGATTGGTTTGCTGGTCGACCGCTTCGGCTATGCCGACGCCTTTGCCATGATGTGCGCCATGGGTGTTGTCGGGGCGCTTCTGTCACCGCTGTATCCGCGCTACATTGACCAAGAGCTCGAGGATGATTACGTGCAGCATGCTGAGGATACCGGCCTGCAGGCGGCCTACGATCACCAGCTGCTGGATGAAGACGGCGAGCCACTTGAGCCCATTGCAGACGAGCCCGAGTTGTCGTGATCTGCCCGGAAGAGATGAGAGACTGCGCTGACGCTCAGCCTCTCATCCAGCCATTGAACCGGCCGACCCATTCCAGCAGCTTCTCGGGTTTGCGGGCCTTCTTCCATTCTCCGGCCGCGAACTTGTTGGCTTCGCTAAGGGTGGGGTAGGTGTGGATGGTGCCGAGTATCTTGTTCATGCCAATGCCGTGCTTCATCGCACTGACATATTCGGTGAGCAGATCCCCGGCATGGGTGCCGACGATGGTGGCCCCGATCACCTTGTCCTTGCCGGGCATGGTCAGTACCTTGACCCAGCCCCGGGCGTCGCCGTCGGCGATGGCGCGGTCCAGGTCGCCGATGCCGTAACGGGTGACTTCATACTCGATTCCCTGAGCCTTCGCTTCGGCTTCGCTCAGACCCACTCGGGCCACTTCCGGATCGGTAAAGGTAGCCCAGGGAATCACTTTGTAGTCGACGCGGAACTTCTTGAACTTGCCGAACAGAGCATTGACCGCTGCAAACCAGGCCATATGCGCCGCCGTGTGGGTGAACTGGTAGGGCCCCGCCACATCGCCCACGGCAAAGATATTGGGATAGTTGGTGCGCAGGTAGGCGTCCACCGCCACGGTGCCCCGGTCGCTGATCTCCACACCCAGCTCTTCCAGGCCGAAGCCGGTGACATTGGCCTTGCGTCCGACGGCGACCAGAATCCGGTCGAACGGAATGCGTTTCTCACTGCCGTTGTGCTGGCAGATGAGCTCTGGTTGACCGTCAGTGATAACCACTTCCGTGGCCTGATGGCCGGTCAGCACATCGACACCTTCCTGAGAGAATACGTCGCTCACATGGGTGGACACGTCCTTGTCTTCCCGCGGCATGATGCGGTCACCCATTTCCACCTGGGTGACATGGCTGCCCAGTCGGGCAAAGGCCTGCGTCAGTTCACAGCCAATCGGGCCGCCGCCCAGCACCACCAATCGCCCGGGCTGTTCCTTCAGTTCCCAGAGGTTGTCCGAGGTCAGGTAGTCGACCTGATCCAGTCCCTTGATGGGCGGCACAAAGGGCCGAGCACCCGTGGCGATGATGATGTTTTTGGTGGTCAGGGTCTGGCCATTGACCTCTACTTCCCAGGGTGAGCGGATAAACGCCTCGCCCTTGATGACATTGACTCCGAGTCCCGTGTAGCGCTCTACCGAATCATGGGGTTCGATGGTCTTGATGGCCTGATGCACATGGTTCATGACCGCACCAAAGTCCACCTCCGGCTCCACGGACTTGAGACCAAAGCGATCAGCATGTCGCATCTCCTTGGCCGTTTTGGCGGCTCTGATCAGCGCCTTGCTGGGTACACAGCCGGTGTTCAGGCAGTCACCACCCATGGCGTGTTTTTCGATCAGGGTGACGTTGGCTTTGACCGTGGCTGCGATGTAAGCACTCACCAGCCCACCGGAGCCGGCACCGATCACGATCAGGTTGTTGTCGAACTGTTTCGGCTTCTCGAAGCGCTTGTAAACCTTGCGAGCCTGCATGAAATCCACCGTTTTCTTGGCAATAAGCGGGAAGATGCCCAGCAGTGCGAATGACAGCAGCAACTGGGGTGAGCCAATGTCACTGACCCGTTCGATGGCTGCGATCTGCGTGCCGGCGTTCACATAGACTGCCGTGCCGGCCAGCATGCCCACCTGACTGACCCAGTAGAAGGTCCAGGTTTTCATGCGGGTCAGACCCATCAGCAGGTTGATGACGAAGAAGGGGAACAGCGGCACCAGGCGCAGGGTGAACAGATAAAACGGCCCGTCCTTGTTGACGCCTGCATTGATGGCATCGAACTGTTTGCGGAATTTCGTCTCAATGCTGTCGCGCAGAATGAACCGGCTGACCAGGAAGGCCAGTGTGGCACCGATGGAACTGGCAAAAGACACAATCAGCAGCCCCAGCGGCAGGCCGAAGATGGCACCGCCGGCCAGCGTCATGATGGTGGCGCCGGGCAGGGACAGGGCCGCTACCGTGACATAGAACACGAAATAGACACTGATGGTCAGCGCCTGATTGTCCAGGTAAAAAGCGTTGAAACTGGTTTGCTGGGCCTTGAGATAGTCCAGATTCAGAAAGCGCCCGACATCAAACAGGAAATAGGCAGCGATCAGGGCGACAATGACCCCAAGCAACAACAGGCGGGTTTTCATCTGAACTCCTCAAGCCAATCGAGTGGTGCCGGGCAAAGTCGCCCGGCGGATACGGTGAGCTTGGAAATCAGATGCAACAGAAAGTTCCGGCCACTTCTGCCTGATGTACCAGCCTCCTCTCAGACGCCGTACTGATCTCTATAGGCTTTCACGCTCTCCAGATGCGGGCTCAGTGCTTCGTCTTCTGCCATGAAGTCGATAAGATCCTGCAGGGTGATAATGGCGACAACAGGCACCTTGTGCGTGTCTTCAATCTCCTGAATGGCAGACCGATCTCCCTGCCCGCGCTCCTGCCGGTCGAGTGCCACACAGACGCCACAAAGGCTCGCTTTCGGGTGCTCGGCCAGAATATCCATCACTTCCCGGATTGCTGTACCGGCAGTAATGACATCATCAATGATCAGGGTGCGACCTTCCAGTGCTGCACCGACGAGATTGCCACCCTCACCGTGATCCTTCTTTTCCTTACGGTTGAATACATAGGGCAGATCGACCCCATGCTTGCGATACAGGGCTATACTGGTGGCACTGGCCAGCGGGATACCCTTGTAGGCGGGTCCGAACAGCAGGTCCGGATTGATCTCGGAGCGCATCAGTGCATCGGCATAGCAGTCGCCGAGCTGCGCCAGATCGGCGCCCGTTCTGAACAGGCCCGCGTTGAAGAAATAGGGGCTGATGCGGCCGGATTTGAGCGTGAATTCACCAAACCGGAGTACACCGCGTTGAAGTGCCAGTTCGATAAAGGCGCGCTGATAATCGTGCATAAAGAGAGGCCTGTCGATTGAAAACCGGAAATTGCGCCGCATTATAGCGGGCATAACGTCAAATTTCCGCCCTGGCGCTGTGACAATTGTGCTGGCGCACCTTACAATACAGGAATCGGGCCGCTGGGACGGATGTCAGAGGCTTGAGCCCGGTCGGGCGAGACATCAGGAATATCTATAACAGGCGTGGTCCACGCGTCTTTAGGAAGGTTATGAAAATCGTCAGTATCAACTTGAACGGCCTTATCAATGCAGCGGACAGAGGTTTCCTGCAGTGGTTGGAGCATTCGGATGTTGATGTTGTCTGTGTGCAAGATCTGCGCATCAAGGAAAAAGATATTCCCGAAAGCCTGCTGGAAGTACCCGGCTACTTTGGTTTCTTCTTCGATGCTGATGACCCCGAGCAGGGCGGCGTAGGCATCTATTCCCGTGACATGCCGAAGGCGGTGATCCGCGGCTTGGGTGTACCCCAGGTCGATATGGAAGGCCGCTTCATGCAGGCCGATTTCGACCGCTTCAGCGTCTGCTCCGTGCTCTTCCCGCGCGCTGACGATGAAGAGGAGCAGGAAGCCAAGTTCGACTTCATGGACGTGTTCGGCAATCACCTCAAGAAGACCCGGCGCAAGCGTCGCGAGTTCATTTTTGCCGGCACCTTCCATATTGCGCATCGCACCATTGATCTCGGAAATTGGCAGGATTACCAGCGAACGTCGGGCTTCCTGCCGGAAGAGCGTGCATGGATGGATCAGGTACTGGGCCCGATGGGCTATGTTGATGCCTTCCGCCTGGTCAACCGGGGCGACCGCCAGCATACCTGGTGGCCGTATGATGAAGCACAGCGAAATGGTCTGCGTGTCGACTATCAGTTGCTGTCTCCCAATCTGGCCGACTACGTCTTTGATGCCCGCATCCTGACCGAGCCGAGAATTTCCACGCACTGCATTCTCGAAGTCGACTACGATTTTGATTGAAAAACGGCAGACACACTTTCAGAATAGCGCACCCTGACACCCCACAAGAATGGAGGCTGCGTCATGGACAAGCTGCGTCTGCACGGCTTCAACAACCTGACCAAGTCACTCAGCTTCAATATCTACGACATCAGTTACGCCAAGACGGAGCAGCATCGTCAGGAATATATTGCGTATATCGACGAGCTTTACAACGCGGATCGACTGACTGATATCCTGACCCAGGTCACCGAAATCATCGGTGCCAATGTGCTCAATATCGCCCGGCAGGATTATGAGCCGGAGGGTGCCAGTGTCACCATCCTGATCGCCGAGCACCCGATCGACCCGAGTGCCGATGAGTTGTCCAATGCGCCCGGCCCCCTGCCCGAGTCCGTCGTCGGCCACCTGGACAAAAGCCACATCACGGTGCACACCTATCCGGAGAGCCACCCGGACAATGGTATCAGTACCTTTCGTGCCGACATCGACGTATCGACCTGTGGTGTGATTTCACCGCTGAAAGCGCTGAACTTCCTGATTCACTCGTTCGATTCGGATGTGGTGATCATGGACTATCGGGTGCGCGGCTTTACGCGCACCGAAGACGGCCAGAAGATCTACATCGATCACGAGATCAACTCGATCCAGAACTACATTGATGAAGTCACCAAGGACCAGTACGAACTGATCGACGTGAACGTCTATCAGGAGCATATCTTTCACACCAAGATGATGCTGAAGCAGATGGAACTGGAACACTACCTGTTTGGCGCCGGCACAGACGAATTCAGTGCCTCGGATCTGGAAGACATCCGCTATCGGCTGAGCAAGGAAATGCAAGAGCTGTTCTACTCGCGCAACATGATGCCCAGTCAGCCGGTTTCCAGGAAGCAGACTCGCTCGTAAACCGACTCAGTCTACCGTCTTCATGATTTCACCCACGATGTCGTGCATGGTGATCAGGCCCGACATGTCGTTGTTGTTGCACACCAGCACGCGCTTGACCTGGTAATCGATCATCATCCGGGCCACATACTTTACATCCAGGTCTTCCGCGACCGTCAGCAGCGGCTTGGTGTAGACATCATAGACATTGATCAGATCGATATCGCCACTCTCCGCAGCCACCGTCTTGACGATGGTCGAATAGGTAACCATGCCATAGGCATCATTGGGGTGGCGTTTGTTGACCACCAGGCACTTGATCTTGTGCTCTTTCATCAGGCGGATGGCGTCACGCAGTGTGGCCCTGCAGTCAACGGTGATTACGTTGCGGACCATGAGATCTTTGGCGAGCATGATATTGTCCTGTTCAGAGTTCGTCTTTGATCTGTTCTTCGAATTGGGCAACCTGCGACAAGTCTATACCCCCAATATGGTCGATGGCACTGGTGAACACCACCCCTTTGGTACTGCCGTCGCGCGTCAGCAGCGCCTGCAGAGCTTTCAGCACACGCAGTGACAGACGCCGCTCCAGCACGGCGAGCAACACCGACTGGCTGCCTTCGTAGGTCAGACCGAAAAAGGATTTGCGCTCTTCGGTACCAATGCCCCGCCCGGAGAGCAGGGTAAGCCCACAGGCGCCCTCGGAACGCGCTGCGTCGATGGCCTCCTGTTCCAGGTCATCGGGCACTATGGCCACCAAGGCAGAAAATTTCATGATGATGTACTCCTGAGTCTGGCCATGGCCTCCATGATGATGGCGTAGGTCATGACGGTTACGATAGGGAAAATGGACGCAAACGCAATCAGGCCGAAGCCGTCAATCAATACGCTGCGTCCGTCGATCTGGGAAGCCAGGCCAATACCCAGCGCCGTGACCAGCGGAACGGTGACCTCGGAGGTCGTGACGCCCCCCAGGTCAAAAGCCAGTGCGACGATGTACTTGGGTGACAGTATCAGCAACACGATCACCAGCAGATAGCCGCCGATAATATAGTAATGAATCGAATCACCGGAAATGATCCGGTGTACACCGATGGTAATGCCGATAGCCACACCCAGCGCTACAATCAGCCGGATCACCGACCCCTTGAGCTTGCCGGGTGCGGCCTGCTCGGCCTGCTGACCCACCGCAATCAGTGCCGGCTCCGCCATGGTCGTGGCAAAGCCGATACAGAACGCGAACAGATAGACAAACAGCCAGTTGTCACGCTGAATCAACTGTTCGGCCATGCTTTCCCCGATCGGGAAAAGACCCATCTTGAGACCGACCACGAACGCGTAGAGTCCGAATATCACCATACCGAAGCCGACCGCCAGCTTGCGCGGATTGTTCAGCTTCTTTTTCAGTATCAGATACTGAAAAAACAGAATGACCACCAGGATGGGCAGCACATCGCGGATCATCGAAGCCAGGTCGAGCAGCATCTGCAGTAGCGGGTGCGGGGCCTCCATTCCATTGGCAGCTGTCGTTACCGCCTCGGTGTCGCCGAAAGAATAGACCACAATCCCGTAGAGTTGCACACTGATCATGGGCACCATTACTGCCAGGGCAACCAGCCCGAAACCGTCCATCAGCGGGTTGCGCCCGCGAATCGAGCTGGCCAGGCCGATGCCGATGGCAGCAATCAGCGGCACCGTCACAATGTTGGTGGTGACGCCGCCCGAGTCATAGGCCAGCCCGACGATTTCTTCCGGGGCAAACCAGGTGACGCTGACCACGATCACATAGCCGGCGATCAGGTACCAGTGAATGGGGTGTCCGAGGATGATGCGCAATACACCCAGTGCCATGACCAGCCCTACCGAGAGGGCGACCACCAGCCGCAGGGTCAGGGCATTGACGCGACCGTCGCTGATGACTGCCGCCTGATCCGCCACAGCAATCAATGCCGGTTCGGCAATTACTGCGGAAAAGCCCATGGCAAAACCAAAGCTCATCAGAACCGGAACCGAGCCCTGGCGGGCAAACTGATTGGCCAGGCTCTTGCCGATCGGAAAAACACCCAGCTCAAGGCCTTGCAGAAACAGAGCAACACCGACAGCGACGATGAGCAAGCCGATGCTCATGCTCAGCAGGTTGTCAGGCACCTGTTGCAGAATGAAAGCCTGAAAGACGGCCACGACCACGATGATCGGCAGCAGGTTTCGCCCTGCATGCAGGAAGGCGTGCCAGAGTTCACGCAGTGTGGCCAAAAGTGCGTCCTTTCAGGATGATCGGATTTGCCCCATTATGGGATTTGCAGCGGTGACTGCAAGAGCGTAGCACTGAGATCGTGGCGCAGTGAATCAACCGGCCCCTTCACTGACACGCCGTTTTCCTCAATATCGATGTCACGCGGTGGCACCTGAGACTCATCGGCCAAATGGTAGACCAGACGCACAATGCGGGGTTTGCGCTGCGCATTGTGGCGCATCACCATACCCAGATAGCCGTTGTCCAACCGCACCGGTGCACCGAGCGGGAACAACCCCTGCGCCATGATGATTCGTTTGACCAGCGTATTGTCGAACTGTTCCGGCATGCTCAGCGCCCGCTTGTAGGCCACTGCCGGGTTGTAGTACACATCGCTGCGATACAGGTGGGCGGCTGTATCAATGGCGTCCAGGCAGGCGATCAATTTGCCCATCGGGTGCATCTGCTGTTCTTTCAGGCCCTCTGGCAGGCCGCTGCCATCGAGCCGCTCCCAGCTCTGGGCGACCAGCATGGCGGTGTCTTTCGGCACCGCGTCATTGGCCTTCAGGGCATGACAGATTTCGTTGATATGTTTTTTCAGGACAGTGCGTTTGTCCTGGCTCACCTCGACGCCGGTTTCCTTCTCGCCATCGGGCAGCAGTGCCCGGGGCACGTCGTGGCAAAGGCCGGCAAAGATCAGGTCTCGCAGGGCATCCTGGTCCAGTTGCCTGTTCATCTGACTCGCCTGATCGGCGAACAGAATGGCCAGACTGACCGGGTGTTCGAAGATGAAGTCCGTCGTATTGCGGATATGGGTATGGACCAGCAGCGCTTCGCGGTCCTGATACAGAGCCAATGCCAGTTGGGTGGCGGCACCGCGCAGCTCTTCTGCCGGAATATCCTGCTTCAGACGGGCGCTGCCAATCAGTGACTTGACGGCTGCCACGCTCGACAGCACGGTGCGACGGATGTCGACTCTCTCCGGATCGGTATGGCGGCGCGCGCGTCGGGCATCGCGGGCCTTGCGGCTTTCCTCGGCGCGTGTCGCCGACTGGGTGGGCGGTGGCTTACCGTCCAGCGCGGCAATATCTTCATCAACTTCCGGGGGCAGAAACAGAGGTGGTATGCCCTCGGGATTACCACCATGCTTGGTGAAGTTGATGAAGTCGCGCTGCAGGTCAGTGACCACGCGAGAGATTTCCCGCTCTTTGTGGGTATCCAACTGCGCAAACTGACAGCCGCATTTGGTGAAGCCGCCGTTTTCGTCAAAGCCGACAAAACGCAGCTCCGCCTTCAATACCAGGGAAGTCCCGTTGGGAAAGTAGAACTTGAGAGGAATCGCCTTGTCGTGCGGCTTGAGTACATCAACATAGTCGCCGATGATTTGAACCTGGCAGCCCTCAGCCGACAAGTCGCGCAGCAGGCCGTTGACTACCTGACGGTTGATGTCCAGCATCCGCGCGGGGATCTCCAGCGACCGGCGCACCTGAGCGCGATAAGACGCGCGGCGCTGCAGATAGTGGACCTCGGCCGGAAAGTCGATACGGTAGGACAGGTTGCCGTCTTCCTTGAGCGTCTTGACCTTCAGGTCTTTGGCGCGTAGCCGGCAGCCGTCATAGTAGGTCTCGATCGTGAGCGAGCGGCCGCCTTCCTGCATGATGCGGTTGTCGGCCTTGGGCAGTACTTCATCGAGCAGGATATAGCGCAGCTTGGGGTCGATCCCCAGAATATAGGACGTCATCGCCCGCTGCATGCCGGGAAAGCGCAGCGTCACAGGCGACAGCTTCTCCTTGACCCGGGAAAAGAGACGATTGATCTCGCTGGGCGTCTGGATGAACTCGCCTTCCGCGTCGGCTTTCTGTTCAACAGGACGTTGCTCCACCGTATTACCTCATGCGTTGACAGGCGCAGGATGAATGAATGCCGCCGGCGTGGCCGGCCCCGTACCGACTGTAGCGGCAGCACGGGTGCAAACTGTAAGGGAGCCGCTCCGGATCAATCTGACGTTTGCCCGGCCTTTTCCAGCAGCTTGCGCCTGATATCCATCAATACCCGACCATAGTGATTGTGGCCGCGATGATCCCTGCCGCGGCCCCAGAAATAGTCATATTGTGACATTTCATGGATCGACTGGTCACCTGTGGCCAGCAATGCTTCGGAGAAGTCGGGGTAGGTATGGCTTTGGGTGTAGAGGGCCCGGGTCATGACCACGGTGCGTACCTGCTTCCAGTCGGCGCGCGGTCTTTTCAGCCAGCCCCGGCCCAGTTTGCGGGCAGTGGCGACGTCCGGTGCGTCCAGAATGGCCTGGAAGCGGGGTCGGTCGGGATACTTCATGGCCTGGTAGTAATGCTCAGCGGTAGGCCACTCATACCCATCCAGTTCGAAAGGGCGCAAGGCGGCGCAGCCCAGCGGATCGTCCGGGTCGAGGCGCCAGACCTGGACAATGTCTTCTTCTTCGTCTGTGCGGTCAAACAGCGGCATGGGCAAATACTTCGGCTCAATACGGGTGCAGCAGAGTATAGCCGCTGCCCGTCAACAGGACACTAGTCGCTGGAAAAGAAGTCCAGATCTTCCAGGTTTCCGGTCACGGCGGTGGCGACATTGCCCAAGTGGGAAGCCACCCGCTTGTAATGCCGCGCCAGCAGCGAATAGGCCACCGCTTCATGAAACTGTACTGGCTCTTCTTCGTTCAGCAGCGACACCACAATCTTGTCGCACTGATGACACACATCGAGCACCTTGTGAATGACGGCCCTGGCGCGGTCTTCGTCAGAATCCTTGGTGGCCTTGCTGAGCTCCCCGAACATGTCGTAGATCTCGTCCGAGGTCTTGTCCAGTGGCTCCTGATAACGCGCCACATTGAACCCCTCGGTATAGAAGGTGCCGACTTCGAATACATTCTTGCAGTAGTCACCGATGCGCTCGGCATCCTTGGCCACACTCATCAGTGCCAGGCAGATGGCAACATCATGACCCGGATTGATGGTCAGATGGCGCATGACCTTGCGCCGGATCGAGCGCTCAAGGTCATTAATGGCCCGGTCGCGGTCGTAGAGCGGCTGTTTCACCTCTTCCACGGGCACGGTGCTGAAGATTACAGCATTGGCCTGCTCGAACATCCAGGCTCCATGCTCGAGCATCTGTGTCAGGTCCTCGAACGCGCGATCCAGCGTGTTCTCGGAAGTCAGAGCGCTATAGAGTTGTCGAAACATTTGGCGAACCTCAATTTGGGTCTGAGTTCATTACAGACGAATCAGCATTTCAGTAATGGTAATGCCCAGCAGCGGAATAACAACGAATACACCCAGCAGGAAGCCGAAAGCATAGGCTGCCTTGCGGCTTGCCAGCTTGCCGTACCATGAGGCGAGACGCATGGGTATCTTGCGCAGTGGCCACCAGATGGCGGTGCCGGTCAGATTGAAGATGACGTGGAACAACGCCACCGTCATGGCTGCGGCAATGGGGTTGGCCGTAGCGGCCAGAATACTGGTGACTGTGGTGCCCAGGTTGGCGCCCATCATGAAGGGCAGCACCCGACGGATACGCACCACCCCAGCACCCGCCAGCGGCACCATCAGGCTGCTGGTGATGGTGCTCGACTGCACCAGGACGGTAGATACGACGCCGATCACATAAGAGCGTCGGTCTGTCTTGAAAAAATAGGTCTTGAACAGCCCATCCATATGCCGCAGCAGGGCGCCGCGCAGGTTCTTCACCATCATGACCAGGGAGATGAACATCAGCAGCAGTCCCAGCCCGGCCACCAGCAGACCGGCCGCTGCTGTGGTCGGCATCAGCCAGGCCCCCAGGTTGTCAAAACCGTAGACAAGAGGCCGGGTGATGACCTTGATCGGGCTGTCCGGGCGAGCGACTTCTTCCAGACCGATCACGCTGGCCAGGCCAGCGGCCAGTTGCGTGAAGATACCGCGGCCGGACTCGCTGAGAGCGGCGGTCAGGAGCTCGATCGGGAAGACGATGAAAACGGTGAGGATGTTGAACAGGTCGTGCAGCAGGGCGGCGGTGAAGGATCGTCGGAAGTTGCGCTTGATGCGGATATTCGCCAGCGCCACGATCACCCCGGTGACCGCCGTGCCGATATTGGCGCCCATGATGGCAAAGACCGCTGTGCCCAGCGTCATTTCGCCGGTTGCCACCAGGGTGACGATCAGGGCCGATGTGAACGACGAACTCTGCACGACCATGGTAACAAAGACGCCCGCCATCAGGGCGATGAAGGGGTTTTGCCCATAGGCGAACATGCGTTGGAGGAAGTCGCTTTCGCCACCAAAGGTACCCAGGCCAGAGCCCAGGACATTCAAGGCTGTCAGAAACAGATACAGACAAAGCCCGGCATAGATGCCGCGCATCCAGGCAGGTGCTTCCTTGGGTCTCTGACGAGACAGCGCGAATCTGCGCGGTTGAGCTTTTGAGGGTTCAGCAGACATCTGTTTCCAGCCCTTTTGCGTGGGAAGCCCTGAAAAAAGTTGCAGTATGATGACACTATTGTGACAACGCGGCCACCCTAGCGTTTGAATGTGACAGTTATGTTACAGCCCTGTCATAAAAGAGAAGTTTTCGCACAGAAGAGGGGCTGAAGGAGCTCCTGTCAGAGCCCCAGACGATCGCACAGCAGCAGGTTGGGCTCGGCCTGATTCATCGAGTAGAAGTGCAGGCCGGGCGCACCATTGGCGAGCAGTTCTTCACACAGGCGGGAGATGACATCCAGGCCGAAAGCCTTGATGCTGTCGCTGTCATCGCCATACGATTCCAATTGCTTGCGCATCCAGCGGGGTATTTCCGCACCACAGGCATCGCTGAAACGAGCCAGTTTGGTGTAGTTGGTGATGGGCATGATGCCGGGCACGATCGGAATATTGCAGCCCAGCGCCCGAACCCGCCCCACAAAGTGGAAGTAGGCGTCCGGATTGAAGAAGTACTGGGTAATGGCAGAGTCGGCACCTTGCTCGGCTTTGTGCACGAAATTGCGCACATCGGCATCGAAACTGGGCGCCTGAGGGTGCATCTCCGGATAAGCTGCCACTTCCAGATGAAAGGCATCACCATAGTGATGGCGAATGAAGGCAACCAGATCGCTGGCAAAGCGGAAGTCACCGCCGGTGGAGCCACCCATGCCCGAGGGCAGATCACCACGCAAGGCGACGATTCGGTTGATGCCCTGAGCCTTGTAGCGGTCCAGAAGAGCGTGCAATGTGTCTTCGGTCGACCCGATGCAGCTCAGGTGCGGTGCCGTGGGGATACCCTTGGCATGCAGGTCCAGCACCGTATTGATGGTGCGCTCCTGGGTGGAGCCACCGGCACCATAAGTGACGGAGAAGAACTCGGGGTTCCGCTCACTCAGGGCGCTATGGACCTGGTGCAGCTTCGCCAGTCCTTCTTCCGTTTTGGGCGGGAAGAACTCGAAGCTGATGGGGATGTTCGGGTTCACGTTGATTGATTCCTTGCGCTCAGTGGCAGATTTTCAGGGTCGAAAGTCGACCCTGTGCGCCAACTAGTACTTGTAATCTTCCGGCTTGAACGGACCTTCGACCGGGACGTTGATGTATTGGGCCTGCTCGGGCGTCAACCGGGTGATCACGCCGCCAAAGCCACGCACCATTTCTGCGGCGACTTCCTCGTCCAGCTTCTTGGGCAGAATCTTCACATAAAGATTGTCTGCCTTCTGCTCGGCCGGGAGATCGGCAAACTTCTGCTCGAACAGGTACATCTGTGCCAGCACCTGATTGGCAAAGGAGCCATCCATGATGCGGCTCGGGTGACCCGTCGCATTGCCCAGATTCACCAAGCGGCCCTCGGCCAGCAGAATCAGGAAGTCGTTCTTGTCATCGCTGCGGTAGATCTTGTGCACCTGCGGCTTGATCTCTTCCCAGCGCCAGTTGTCGCGCATGAATTTGGTGTCGATCTCGTTGTCGAAGTGCCCGATGTTGCACACCACCGCAGTGGACTTCAGTGCAGCCAGCATGTGCCGGTCACACACATTGGTGTTGCCGGTGGAGGTCACCAGAAGGTCGGTGTTGGCGAGCAGTTCGCGATTGATGCTTTCAGCGGTGCCGTCGTTGACGCCATTGCGATAGGCCGAGACCACTTCGAACCCATCCATGCAGGCCTGCATGGCACAGATCGGGTCGACCTCGGTGATCTTGACGATCATGCCTTCCTGACGCAGAGAGGCGGCCGAGCCCTTGCCGACATCGCCATAGCCGATGACCAGAGCCTTCTTGCCTGCCAGCAGGTGGTCGGTACCGCGCTTGATGGCGTCATTGAGCGAATGACGGCAGCCATACTTGTTGTCGTTCTTCGACTTGGTCACGGCATCGTTGACGTTGATGGCCGGCACCTTCAGTTCACCCTTGTTCATCATGTCGAGCAGGCGGTGTACACCCGTGGTGGTCTCTTCAGAGATGCCGTGAATGTTGTTCAGCAACTCCGGAAACCGGTTGTGGACCATGTCGGTCAGGTCACCGCCGTCATCCAGAATCAGGTTGGCATCCCAGACACCCTGGCTGCCCTTGTGATCGCGAATGGTCTGCTCAATGCACCATTCGGCCTCTTCTTCGGTTTCGTTCTTCCAGGCAAATACCGGGATGCCAGCGGCGGCAATGGCCGCAGCAGCATGGTCCTGCGTCGAGAAGATGTTGCAGGACGACCAGCGCACTTCAGCGCCCAGGTCGACCAGGGTCTCGATCAGCACGGCGGTCTGAATGGTCATGTGAATACAGCCCATGATGCGCGCGCCTTTCAGCGGCTGCTCGGCACGGTATTTTTCACGCAGGGCCATCAGGGCCGGCATTTCGGTTTCGGCGATGTCGATTTCCGCCCGGCCGTAATCGGCCAGGGAAATGTCGGCAACCTTGTAGTCGTCAAACTGGTTGATCTGTGCTGCTGTGGTCATGGTGTTCTACCTTCCAAGTATTCGTGAATATGTCGGGGTCGCATTTGTAGGCTGTGGCCCTTGGCCACGCATCGCGCACGGGGCCGAGGCGTCGGACCGGCGCTCCTACGGTGTTGTGCCCTTGTTGTAGGCGCCGGCCTTGGCCGCGCTCGGGCCGTCAGGCCCCAGTCAATCCTTACAATCCCGCCGCGGCGCGCAGCGCCTCGGCCTTGTCTGTTTTTTCCCAGGTAAACTCGGGCAGCTCGCGCCCGAAGTGGCCGTAGGCTGCCGTCTTCCGGTAGATCGGCCGGCGCAGACCCAGCATGGCAATGATGCCGCCGGGGCGCAGGTCGAAATGGTCCCTGACCAGCGTGGCGATGGTGTCTTCGCTCACCTTGTGCGTACCAAAGGTGTTGATCGAAATGGACGTCGGCTCGGCCACACCAATGGCATAGGAGATCTGGATCTCGCACTTGTCGGCCAGTCCGGCGGCCACGATATTCTTGGCCACATAACGCCCGGCATAGGCCGCAGAGCGGT
>NZ_JAIUMC010000024.1 GCF_022565775.1 Natronospirillum sp. | reverse complement strand
TGAGCCTCCTGCAGCTTTGGCGGTTCCTGGCTCCGTGCGCGGTGAATTCGGCCGCAGTACGCCCGTCAATCCACGCGCCGGCACCCATTATCAGACTTACCATGTCGACATCGATGCTGACCAACTGGTGATGATTTCGGCCAGCAGTGATGATTTTGCAACGTCCCTGACCCTGTATTCGCCAGATGGCACCATGCTGCAGATGGCCAGCTCGCTGGATGACTGGGGCTATCAACTGGAGCGCTCGCGACTCATCCGGCAGACTGTGTCAGCCGGTACCTATACACTGGTCGTGTCTGCCGAAGGACCCGGGCAGGTAGGTCAATATGCACTGAGCCTGGAGCATTTGCGCGAAGATGCAGAACTCACAGTGCCCGGAGAGGCGCGAGGCTACCTTGCCGGTGGTACCGGGAGATCTCACCCTTATACCGGGGCAGCCATGCGGGTGTACCCCATCAGCGTGGAGGAAGCCGTCACGCTGGACCTGCGACTGGCATCGGAGGATTTTGATGCTTTCCTGACGCTGGTAGAAGCCGACAGCCAGGACATAGTCGCCGAAAACGATGACTGGGGCGGCTCTACAGACTCCAGAATCCTCATTGCCCTGGAGCCGGGTGACTACGAACTCTGGGCGACGGGATTTTTTGAGGATTCCGCCGGCTTGTTCACGGTGTCTGCCAGTGAGCGTGAGATCCAAACACTGTCGGCTCTGGGAGAAGACGGATTTCTCAACGACGTCATGACCGACAGCCGACAGCCCATACCCGGATCTGGTGGCATGACTGGCAACCCCTATCCGCTGTCTGTGGAAGAGCCCATTGTGCTGGATCTGCAGATGTTGTCGCACGATCTGGATCCCTACCTGTTTGTGCTGGATGCCAATCAGGAAATCGTGGGCGAAGACGATGACTCTGCCGGCAGCCTGAATGCCAGGCTGCTGATGCCTCTTGAGCCGGGTGAATACACGGTGTGGGCCTCCTCCTTCAGCGAATCAGGGCGAGGGGACTTTCAAATACTCACGGAAACCCACCAGCCGGATGATTTTGAAGGCTCTTTTATCGGAGACTACATTCTGGGTGACAGTGCGTTCAGAGGCACCGGAAGCAGCAGCGGTTGTGGCTGCGGCTACGACTGGTAGTCCCAGCCAAGAGTCCGCCCTGACCGGGCGGACTCCTCAAGCACGGCCATCAGATGAATCAGGTCCCGTGCCTCGTTGGCCGGGACCGGCGGCGGCCCACCGTCCAGAATGGCGCTGACCAGGTCCCGATAGAAACCCCGGTAATCACCCGCCTGTATCCGAAGTTCTTCCATCTTGCCAGCCTGATCAAACTGCCAGGCAATCTGCCTGCCCGCATGGGGGTAGCCGGCTGCATCGGGTTGCTCGCCGGCGCGTAAGGCCTCCTCCTGAGGATCCAGCCCCCAACACTGCCAACTGCCCTCGTCGAACCTCGCGTTGAAGCGGCGCATTCGGCCTGCTTCGTAAGGCGTGGAACCTGCGCTCACCTGCAGTTCGCCATAGTCCAGACGGAGTTCAAACCAGTCGGCAGCCTGACTGCCGGGGCGCAGGGCACGGATGTCGGCCTGCACTGTTTTAGGGCGGCCCAACAGTGTCAGCACCTGGTCCAGCAGATGGGGCCCCAGATCCCAGAAAATACCGGTCCCCACCCCGGCCTGTTCACGCCAGCGATTTCGGGGTTCGGGTCGAAAGCGGTCGAAGCGGGTGTCCAGATGGCGCAATGTCCCCAATGTCCGCTGGTTCACCAGGGACCTCAGGGTGACAAAATCACCATCATAGCGACGGTTCTGGTAGACGCTCAGATGGCGCTGGTGTACCGACGCCAGGGCGAGAAGTTGGTCCATCTGTTCCGAACGGGTGACCGACGGCTTCTCGACCAACACATGTCGATCGGCCTCCAGACACTGGCGAGCCAGATCAAAATGCAGCTCGTTGGGGGCGGTGATGACCACCAGATCAATGTCGTCACGTGCCAACAGGGTTCCAGTATCCGGCACTACGGCGGCTTCCGGCGCACTCTGCTGCACTGCGTCCGGTCGTCTGCTCTGCACGGCACGCAACACCAGTTGCGGATGGCTGCGAATAAAGGGCAGGTGAAACACCTGACCTGATAACCCAAACCCGATCAATCCCACACCCAGTTCCGCTTTTGCCATACCATCCCCTTGCTTGGTCAATCATGCTGGCCCTGAGGTATAGCGGTCAGTTGCGGTTTCCGCAAGTATCAAACTGTGACAGGTCACCAGGAATGCGCCCGATTCTTGCAGAGGCATGCCATGAAGCCGACAGGGGCTCTGTGGCCTCCATTGGTGCACCAGAACTTTCCATTTATTTACGCAAGGGCTAAACTGCGCCATCCAATGGTGCACGCACTGCTTGCCCACCGACTGACCCACAAGAGAGCAGAACCTATGTTGGAACGCATGTTCAAGATCAAGGAAATGGGCTCCAGCGTCCGGACTGAGGTGATCGCAGGGATTACCACCTTCCTGACCATGGCTTACATCATCTTCGTGAACCCGGACATCCTGTCCGATGCCGGTATGGATCGAGATTCCGTGTTCGTGGCGACCTGTCTGGCCGCCGCTGTTGGCTGTCTGATCATGGGCCTGTGGGCCAACTATCCGATTGCACAGGCGCCCGGGATGGGCCTGAATGCCTTCTTTACCTACGGTGTTGTACTCGGTATGGGGCACGCCTGGGAAGTGGCACTCGGTGCGGTATTCCTCTCCGGTATCCTGTTCCTGCTGCTGAGCATTTTCAAGGTGCGCGAATGGATCATCAATGCCATACCCCTGTCAGTGCGCTATGGTATCGCCGCCGGTATCGGCTTTTTCCTGGCCATTATCGCGCTGCAAAATGCGGGTATCGTCGTTGGCTATGACGCGACACTGATTACATTGGGTGATTTGACCGAGCCGGCTGCCATCTATGCGCTTCTGGGCTTCTTCGTCATCGCTGCGCTGGCCTATCTGAAGGTGACCGGTGCAGTCATGATCGGTGTATTGGGCATCAGCGTGCTGGCCATGGTATTCGGCCACAATGAGTTTGGCGGCATCGTGTCAGCGCCGCCATCCATCGAGCCCACCTTCTTCAAACTGGATATCGTGGGGGCGCTGGATGTTGCTCTGATCAGCGTCATCTTCGCTTTCCTTTTTGTCGACCTGTTTGATACGTCGGGTACCCTGATTGGTGTGGCCGAGCGCGGCAAACTGCTGGACAAGGATGGCAACCTGCCGCGCATCAATCGCGCCATGATGTCAGACTCCACGGCCTCCATTGCCGGTTCGCTGTTCGGTACGTCGACCACCACCAGTTATATCGAGAGTGCTGCAGGCATTGCGGCGGGCGGCAAAACCGGTCTGACCGCCGTGGTGGTGGCTATTCTGTTCCTGATCAGCCTCTTTTTCGCGCCTCTGGCGGGGTCGGTGCCGGCGTTTGCCACTGCCGGTGCGCTGCTTTACGTTGCTGTATTGATGTCCGGCGCTCTGGCCAAGGCCAACTGGGATGATGTCACCGAAGCCGCGCCGGTATTGATTGCCGCCCTGGCCATGCCGTTTACCTACTCCATTGCCGACGGTATCGCGCTGGCCTTTATCAGCTATGCAGTTATCAAGACGTTCGCCGGGCGCTGGCAAGATGTCAGCCCGATGGTGTACATTCTGGCGCTGGTGTTCATCCTGAAGTTTATCTTCCTGGATTGACGGTGAATCGACGTCTGCCTGCTGCCCCCGCATGGAGGGAGGCGGGCAGCCTGCCAGAGAGCTGATATGACACAACCTTCGACGCCCTACAGCGACCAAATAAAAGGGGTGATCCGTACCGTTCGTGACTGGCCCCAGCCTGGGGTCAATTTTCGGGACATCACGCCGCTGATGCAGGACCGCGCGGCTTTTCGCAAGCTGGTGGATGCCTTCGTTCATCAGTATCAGGAACTCGACATTGATGCCATTGCCGCTATCGACGCGCGCGGCTTCATTATAGGCGCGCCATTGGCCTACGAGCTCAATACCAGTTTTGTGCCGGTGCGCAAGAAGGGCAAGCTGCCCTTTCGGACCCTGAGCGAAACCTACAAGCTGGAATACGGTGAGGCGACTGTCGAATTGCACGCCGACGCCTTCAAGGAGGGTGACCGTATACTGGTGGTTGATGACCTGATTGCTACCGGCGGCACCATGCTGGCGGCCGCCAAGCTGATCAAGCGCGTCGGGGGCGAGGTGGTGGAATGCGCCACCATCATCGACCTGCCTGACCTAGGCGGCGCAGAGGCTATTCGTGCCGCCGGTTTCGGGGTGTTCAGCGTGTGCACCTTCTCCGAACAGGAGTAAGGTCTCCCCCAGGCTCAGAAGTTCAATGCGACACCAACCCAGAGCGCAATCAGCGCCAGATTGCTGACCTGAAAGACCAGCATCCGGTGGATGACGTTATTGTAGGTCAGGTGAATGGCGGCATGTGCAATACGCGAAAGCACATAGGCCCATGCCAGGGGGGCCACCCAGCCGGCTTCAATGGGGTGTAGCAGGTAAATCAGGGCTGCGACATAAAACAGCATCGGCATTTCGAACAGGTTGGAAAAGTGGCGCGTGGCCTGTTGCAGATAGCGCGGCGCGTCTCCACTGACAAGGCGGAAGTAGCCCATGGATACCTCACCACGACTGACGGCCCGATAGCGCATGATGAAACCGGAAATCAGCAGCAGGAAAGTAAAGGCCACCATGGCCAGAAGTGGGTAGAGCATGGCTTGCAGTCTCCTTGTCAGCAAAGGGCGTCAGTCTATCATAGGCCGACACCAGCGCCGTGCTCGATAACCCAATAGCCCTCCAGAGTGAATGGTCTGTTGGGCTCAGCGGTACGTATTTGAACCCACGGAACAAACGGCTTTTGCAAGCCGGGCATTACATGTGACCCAAGCGTACCAATTATCAGTGAAATATACGGAGTTTGTGGACTATGGCAATCGTCACCCTTCGGGGTACTGAATTCGAGACCGTTGGAGAGTTGCCACCCAAAGGATCACCCGCCCCCGATTTCAGATTGACCGGTGCGGATCTGAATGAGATCAAGATGGTCGACTTCAGTGGCCAGCGGATTGTTCTCAACATTTTCCCGAGCCTCGACACCTCACCTTGTGCACTGTCTGTAAAGCGCTTCGACGAGCTTGCCGGTGAACTGGAGAATACTGCAGTGCTCTGCGTTTCCGCAGACCTCCCCTTCGCCCAGGCTCGCTTCTGCGGCGCCGAAGGTCTGGGCAATGTAGTGACAGGCTCAACCTTTCGCAGCAGTTTCGGCGAAGACTATGGCGCCATGTTTCGCAATGGTCCCTTGGCTGGCCTGTTGTCGAGATCCGTCGTGGTCATCGACACCGATGGGCGGGTGATCCATACGCAGCAGGTCAGTGAAACAACAGACGAGCCCGACTACGAAGCCGTCATCGCTGTGCTTTGATGGATGTGATGGCGAGTTTTCAAAGCCGCCAGCCCAGAGTGACATCCACATTCGGGCTCAGCGACCAAGCTGGCGCTGAGCTCGCCCCCCGTTCTCTGACCCGGAACTGTGCTCCATAACCCAGATCAAGTCTGAAGTCCTGACGTTGCAGGCCCCATGACCAGCGGCTGAACAGAACACCTTCCCACTCTCCGGCAGGTTCCTCGCAGTTGATCACCGAGCAGGGCCCCTCATCGGTGTTCTGAAAGTGGTGCACGACCCGCACACCGGTGGCAAGATACCAGTCAGGATGGTCGCTGAGCAGGCTTTGCTGGCGAACAAGCGAGGCACCCAGCGTCTCCAGCTCATAGCCGATATTGGCTCTGACCAGCCAGTTCGCAGCCTGACCATTGTCAGTGCGCGACACGCCGATACCATGCGTCGTGCCATCCAGGGGCGTGTAGTGCCAAAACCAGGTGCGCTCGTCGTCGGCCACTGCCGGTGACACCAACAGTGTACTCAACAGGAGCATGCAGGTCAGGGGGCGGGTCGGCATCACAGGTTCCACCCCAGGCTCAGTTCATAGGTTGGGCACAGATAACAGGCAAGGTAGGGTGTGCGATCTCCCGCCCGAGCCTGAATGCCGAGGCCGCCGCTCAGTGTCAACGGGTCCCAGACCCAACGATAGGACTGTCGCGCCTTGATGCGCAATGCCGCACCGTAGGTGTCATCACCATGGTCGATGAGATCAGGCTGCAGGGTCAGGTTCGGATGCCAGCCGGACTCCAGTGGATCAGCGCTGTGGAAGTCGATCCGGGCAATGGGCGACAGGCGGCGCGTCGGGTTACTGCGCGTGCCCCAGCCGTCGGTATAGTAGACCCCGAAAGACAGTGTCGTCTGGGAGCGCCAGGCAAAATCCAGCTCCGCGTTGACGCTGTTGTTGGCCAGCGCCCAGGAAGGGTCTGTGCGAACCCGGATCAGATCCAGGGCACTGACCGGCAGGGTCGCCAGCAGAAGGGCAAGAAGCAATACCAGTCGCATCAGAAGCGCCACCCCAGACTCAGGTCTGCACCCACCCAGAGCTGCCAGTCATCACGATGGTCCTGGCGCAGATCCGGGCCGATACCGACTGCAAGATTGAAATTGTCGCCGTGCCACTGGTAGCGCTCCAGAATCCGAATAGAGGTGAAGCGATCGGTAAACGCCAGACCGGTGGGGCTGTGGCGCACGGCCAGTCCGGTATACCAGCCGTTATCGCGTCTGGGCTGGCGATACAGATGCAGGTGCGCACCGAATATGAACTCATCCAGCAGGACCCCGGTTGTGACAGACGGACCCAGCGCCCAGCGGTCGCCCACGCCGATATCAAGCTCGGCGTTGATGGCGCCACCGAGAAAATAGGCTGGATTGGCCCGCACATTGATGTCAGCGATCGCCTGGGCCGCCAACAGCAGGCTCGGAATCAGCAACAGGAGGCGGTTCTTCATCGGGTCATCAGCGGTACACCGCCTATCTGTTTGGCCAGATAATTGGCATATTGATCGGTTTGCTGGGTAACAAAATCCAGCGTGCGCAGGTAGATGCCATAGAGCGACCAGTGCGCCTGAGGGGCTTCGTCACGCATCAGGTCCAGAACGCGCAAAGTCCGGTAGCTGAGATCCTGGCCCTGCCGGGAATGCAGTTCGTGGCCGGCGGAGAGAAAGGCATGCAACAGCGTGCTCAAGGTCGCATAGGCGCCGATTTCTATCTCGGTTTTGTGGCTGTCCTTGAAGACTTTTCTTTTGGCCAGCGCCTTGGCGGCACGGATGCCGTCACCAATATGTTGCGGACACCAATCGAGCAGTTCGCCTTCCAGTTCACCCCGCATGATGACCGTCTTCTGGCGCAGAAAGGCTTCTACAACCGAGTCGATGACCGCCTGCATGGCCTTGCCGCGCAGGGCAGCCAGTTTGCGCAGGGGTGATACCTCATCCTTCGCGCCCAGCGCCAGCTCGGCCTGGGGGTTCAGCTGGCGCAGAATATCCCGAACTTCCTCGAACTGCAGGATGCGGAGATCCACCGCGTCTTCCAGGTCTATGATGGCGTAGCAGATGTCGTCTGCTGCCTCCATCAGATAAGACAGCGGGTGACGGCACCAGCGCTGCTCGCCGCGTCTGATCAGCCCCAGATGCGTGGCAATCTCCTGCAGATTGGCGGCTTCCTGTTGAAAGCAGGCGAATTTGCCCTGCTCCCCGGCGTGCCGCACCGTCCAGGGATATTTCAGCATGGTGGCCAGCGTCGGGTAGGTCAGACGCAACCCACCACGAAACAGGTGATACTCAATGTCGGTGACCAGCCTGAACCCCTGGGCATTGCCTTCCCAGCAGACCAGGTCCTGACGCTCATCAGTACTGAGACTCTCGAGCAGAGGGGCATTCTGCGGCTGGCGAAACCAGTCCTGGATGGCAAATTCCCCGGCATGGCCGAAGGGTGGATTGCCGATATCATGGGCCAGACAGGCCGCCTGCACAATCACACCGATGTCATCCGGCTGAATCCAGGCCGGCAGGTCCCGATGAATGCGTTCGCCAACCTTGAGCCCCAGTGACCGCCCGACACTGCCGACTTCCACACTGTGGATCAGTCGGGTATGGACATGGTCATTCAGGGACAGCGGATGCACCTGCGTTTTGCCGCTCAGGCGACGAAACGCGCCAGAGAAAACAATGCGGTCATAGTCCTTGTGAAAATGGCTGCGCCCCAGTTCATGGGGCTCCGGAGCCAGGTGTCCGTGGCGCGCGGTGCTCAGCAAACGATCCCAGTGCATTTCCGTCATTCCTTTTCGGCTCCTTTGGTCTTGCCCGTCAGCGCTGGGGGAACAGCGACATCTGATAGCGTGCCGGTCCGGGTAGCAGCGGAGCCGGATTCGCGTTCAGCCAGTCTGAATGTCCGATGCGATAATAGGGGCTGATAGGGTGGCCGCTTTGGCTTCCAGCCTGATGAAACAGTCCCTCGTGTTCGCGCCCGGGTGCGACTACCATACGCTGGCTGGCGCTGAGCTGGGGACCTTGAATGCGCGGCATGTAGTAGTCACCGGGCAGGCCGTCAGCAGGCAGATTGAGTGCCGGTGCGAGTGCGGGCACCCACTGGCTCAGCGGGTGGCGCCAGGCGCCATCATTCTGCTGTGACCATGTCAGTGGCCCCAGTTCATTGCTGGTCGCATCCATGGCGGCCAGTAATGCATCTTCCCACAAGGCTTCCCAGTTGTCGAAGGCTGGATTCAGTGCTGATTCCGGGGCCTCATTGGTCAGCGCCCAGAGCGGGTATTCGACCTGGCGCAGTACATGACGTACATCAAATACCCGGCTGCGCTCTGCCAGTTGTGCATAGACCGGGCCGAGGGTGCGCTCCAGCACGGCCTGTCGGTAGGCTCTAACCAATGGGTAGGCCAGACTGTCTGGTCGCGCGCGCAGCGGCTCGTCACTCTCCAGCTCTGCCAGCAGCGACGCATTCAGGTTGACATTGATCTGCTCAAGCAGGGCGAGCAGGTGGGCCCGCCAGCGTTCATGCAGCAGTGCCCCGTCGTCCAGTTGAATGTCCAGCAGCGCTTGTTCACTGGCCTGCTCAAGATTCAGCAGTTGATCACGCATCTGCTGGCCGCGCACTCCGAGGTCATGGTCACCTCGTTGCAGCGCCGGGTGAGTTGTCAGTGTCCGGTGGCCGGTCAGCCAGAGATGATCGCGCCCCAGCAATGTGGGCCTTTCGCGGTTCCACCATTCGCTGTCGTTTGTAGTCAGGTCAGCGCCGGCCAGAGGTGCTGAGCCAACGCCTTCTCCGGGCAAAGGGCCGGCCAAAGACCACGCAATGTCGCCGGCCCGGTCGGCCACGACCAGATTCTGTGTCGGTATTCCGGCCTCGGCGTACTGCAGGGCTTCGGCAATCGTCGTCACGTTTTCCATATCGAGCAGGGTCAGGTCGACACCTTCTGTCGACAGGGCACTCCAGCGCAGTGCCAGCCAACGACCTTCATCATCCTGGCCGATAACCGGCCCCCAGCGGGTATGGCGGGTCTGCATGACCTGTGGAGAGCTGCCACGGATAGCAATCGATTCGTCCTGCACCCGGAAAGGCTCCCAGCCATCAGCCGTCAGATAGGTGTTATCGCGCACCTGCAGACGGATGATATCCGCGGCGGGCAACAAGGTATTGGTGAAGGTCCAGGCGACCTGCTCATTGCTGCCATTGAACATGATCGGGTTGCCCGGCAAGGTGAGCCCCGTTGCCCTGTGACCGCTTTCCAGCAGTTGCCAGCGGGCCCGGTACCAGGTGGCCGGCAGCTCCAGGGGCAGATAATCATTGCTGGCCAGCAAGGCATGGCCGTCTTCAGTGAATGCGCCGCTAACTGCCAGGGCGTCGCCTCCGGGCAGGCCGATGCGGGGCAGGGCATGTGAGCGGCGATCACTGACGCCCCAGTCCTGCAGGGGTGTTGTCGGCAGACTGCTCAAGGCCGGGCTGCCGTTATCATCAAGTGGCGCGTCCCACTCGCCGCGGTCCTGCAGCATAAACCGGCTCCAGTCCTCCGGCAGGTGCCGGTGCAGCGCTTCGAGACTCAGGGCGCGGTCGAGCGTCTGCTCGTGCAGGTTGACTGACCTTGACAGCATCACCAGCACAGAATCTTCCGGCACCCAGGGCTCCGGCTCGCTCTGCAGCAGCAGGTATTCGAAGGGGGGCTGGCTCAGTGTCTGCAGTCCCTGGTTGACACCCCGGGTATAAGATTCGATGATGCTGCGCTGTCTGACGCCTGCGTCGGCAATAACACGCCCGGCCAGGGCGCGCATCTGGTAAGGTCGTCGCTGGCGATCAGCGGTCAGTGACCCGGCCCCCAGCAATGCCGACAGTTCACCGGCGGGCTGGCGGCGCAACAGGTCCATCTGGAAAAAGCGCTCCTGAGCATGCAGGAAGCCGAGGCCGAAGGCGATATCTTCCCGGTGGGTACCGAACAGAGTGGGAACGCCGTAGTCATCGCGCGCGACATCCACCTTGGCGCGCAGACCGGGTACAATATGATTGCCTTCCAGCACCGGCAGACTGCCCTGCAGATAATAGAACAGGGTCATGGCTACCGTGGATACCAGGATCAGTACCAGCAGGACCAGATAACGCAAGGCACGTAAAGCGCGGGACATAGAGAACCCTGTAACAACAGCGAATTGGCAATCGGTTGCAGCCCTCCGCAAGACAGGTCGGGTGCAGCCAAAAGCCGATTGTACCGGATCAGGCAGCCACCATGGCAGGCCTGGACAGCAAATGCGGTAATCAAAGAGTCAACGGACAGTCAAACATGAGCAATACTATCCTCGATCAGGATGGCGTCGAACGCATTTCGCTCGCCCAGTTTACCGAAAAAGCGTACCTGGACTACTCCATGTATGTCATTCTGGACCGGGCGCTGCCCCATATCGGGGACGGTCTGAAACCGGTTCAGCGGCGAATCATCTATGCGATGAGCGAGCTGGGCCTGAAGAATACGGCCAAGTACAAGAAATCGGCGCGCACCGTGGGTGATGTGCTGGGCAAGTATCACCCGCACGGCGACAGTGCCTGCTATGAGGCCATGGTGCTGATGGCGCAGCCGTTCTCCTACCGCTACCCATTGGTGGATGGGCAGGGCAACTGGGGTTCACCCGACGATCCCAAATCTTTCGCTGCCATGCGTTACACCGAGTCACGCCTGGCCCCCTTTGCGGACACGCTGCTCAGTGAACTGGGCCAAGGCACGGTTGACTGGGTGCCGAACTTTGACGGCACTCTGAATGAGCCGGAAATACTGCCCTCACGGCTGCCGCATGTGCTACTCAATGGCACCACGGGTATTGCCGTAGGCATGGCCACCGATGTGCCACCACACAACCTGCGCGAAGTGGTATCCGCCTGCGTTCATCTCCTCGATCAGCCCGAGGCGACGGTACAGGACCTGTTGTTGCACGTAAAAGGGCCGGACTACCCCACCGGTGCGGAGATCATCACCCCGCGCGATGACATCGAGAAGCTCTACACCACGGGTCGGGGCAGCCTGCGCAAGCGTGCCATCTACGAGGTGGAGCAGGGTGACATCATCGTTACCGAACTGCCGTTTCAGGCCTCACCAAGCAAGGTGCTGACGCAGATCGCCCAGCAGATGCAGGCCAAGAAACTGCCCATGGTTACCGACCTGCGTGACGAGTCGGATCATGAAAACCCTACGCGCCTGGTGATCACACCGCGCTCCAATCGGGTCGACGTCGATGCGCTGATGCAGCATCTTTTTGCCACCACGGACCTGGAAAAGACCTACCGGGTCAATATGAACATGATTGGCCTGGACGGCCGTCCGGGCGTGCGGGACTTGCGCCAGATCCTCACTGAGTGGCTCGGCTTCCGGCGTGAAACAGTGCGCCGTCGGCTGCAGTACCGCCTGGACAAGGTCAACGATCGGCTGCACATTCTGGATGGCCTGCTGGTGGCCTATCTGAATATTGATGAAGTTATTGCCATCATCCGCGAGGAAGAAAAGCCCAAGGCAGAACTGATGCGTCGTTTCGGTCTGTCGGATGTGCAGGCGGAAGCTATCCTCGAGCTGCGCCTGCGCCATTTGGCGCGGCTCGAAGAAATGAAGATTCGCGGTGAGCAGGAAGAACTTCAGGCGGAGCGTGATCGTCTGGAGAAAACCCTGAAGTCGGATGCGCGTATGCGCAATCTGATCAAGAAAGAACTGCTGGCCGATGCCGAGACCTATGGCGACGAGCGGCGCAGCCCGCTGGTGGTCAGGCAGGAAGCCAATGCGTTCAGTGAAAGCGATCTGATGCCCAACGAACCGGTGACTGTCATCCTGTCTGAGAAGGGCTGGATACGCTCGGGCAAGGGCCATGAGCTAGACCCGGCGGCGCTCAGCTACAAGTCCGGTGACCAGTTTGCCTGCGCAGCGCATGGCCGCTCCAACCAATCGACCATATTGCTGGATCATACCGGGCGGGCCTATGCCCTGCCCACGCATACGCTGCCCAGCGCTCGCGGTCAGGGTGAGCCGGTCAGTGGCCGGCTGACACTGCCACCCAATTGCGCCTATCGTGGCGTGTTGCTGGATGAGGGTGACAGCCACTATCTGCTGGGGTCCACGGCCGGCTACGGCTTTCGCACCCGGTATGACAATCTGGTCGGCAAGAACCGCAACGGCAAGGCCGTGCTGACGCTGCCCAAGGGCAGTGATGTCCTGCCGCCCCGCCGGGTGAGTGATCCGCTGCATGATCAACTGGCCCTGGTGACCAATGAAGGCAGACTTTTGCTGTTTGCGGTCGGCGATCTGCCGGAACTGGCCAAGGGCAAGGGCAACAAAATGATCAATATTCCGGCGACCAGAGCCACCAAGGGTGAAGAGTTTGTCGTCGACTGGATGGTGTTGCAGCCCGGCCAGGCACTGGTGCTGGTCTCCGGCAAGCGCACCCTGACCCTGAAAGGGTCTGATCTGGCTCAGTACCTGGGTGAGCGCGGGCGCCGGGGCAGCAAGCTGCCGCGCGGCTTCCAGAAGGTGGAGCGGCTGCAGGCCGAATAAAGCCGGGAACACGGCCGCGAAGGCGTCTGTTCTGGTCTACACTTTCAGGCAATATCATCCATTCAATGAGGCCCGATGCCATGTCGATTAAAGAAGACATCAGCAACTACTACGAGGATCTGGTGGTTGACCACCTGGTGGATTCGTTCAGTCAGCGGGGGTTGACCCGGGAAGAAATGGAAGATGTTGCTTGCCTGGCGCTCAATCAGTTGCCGGCACGCTACTATCGCTATTCCGTGGACATGGCCTTCTTTCTGACGGGCCGTGAGATGGAAAAGATGCGCAGCCAAGTCCACGACGCGGTCGCCGCAGCCGTGGAATATGTTATCTCACACCGAAATCAACCCGAGGACTGAGCCGCTGGCACATCAGGCCGGAAGCAGCCCAGAAGACACAGACTGCGCGGCAGTAGCTCATAGTGGCTCTCTGCCGCGGGAAGCGTGCTTTCCTCTCCGTCGTGTCCGGTGTCCAGCAGGACTGGCCAAGCGTCTACATCGGTGTCTGGCAACCTGAAACTGGCCGCTTCATCGCTGGCATTGATCAACCACAGAAAATATTCCCCGCAGGACGCCAGCCCGGAAGACAACTCCTCAACAGCCGGCGAAAGCAACACGCCTACAGTGCGGCACTGAGGATTGTGCCAGTCTTCGATGCGCATGATTTCCCCGTCGGCATTGAACCAGTGCACAGCATCCGAGTGCGCAGGCCCATCGGCCAGGTCTTCCGGATTGAAGACCAGATCATGAAACAGACTGGAGCTCTGGCGAATCCGGACAAGACGCTGCACAAAAGCCACCAGTGAGTCATCTGTACTGTCCCAGTCATACCAGCTGATGGGGTTGTCCTGGCAGTAGGCATTGTTATTGCCCTGTTGGGTCCGACCGAGTTCGTCGCCGCCCAGCATGTGCACAGCTCCCTGCGACAGCATCAGGGTAGCGAGCAAGTTGCGCTTCTGGCGCTGGCGCAGGGCCAGAATGTCAGGGTCGTCGGTAGGTCCCTCGATGCCATGGTTGGCACTGAGGTTGTGTCCGTGGCCGTCCTGATTGTCTTCTCCGTTCAGTTCATTGTGGCGCTGCTCGTAGCTGACCAGGTCTTCCAGCGTGTAGCCATCATGGTAGGTGATGTAATTCAGGCTGCTGGAAAAATCGCGCACGCCCTTTTGCAGCAGATCGCGCGACCCCATCAGCCGGGTGCAGAAATCCGGCAGCAGCCCCTCATCACCACGCCAGAACGCACGCACGATATCCCGGTAGCGGTCGTTGCATTCATACCAGTGGTCCGGAAACTGGCCCAGTTGATAGCCACTGGGTCCGATGTCCCAGGGCTCGGCTATCAGCTTGACCCGACTGAGCAGCGGGTCCTGGGCCAATACCTTGAAGAAGGCGGAATAGGGGCTGAAATGGCGCTGCTCCCGCCCCAGCGTGACCGCCAGGTCGAACCGGAAACCATCAATGTGATAGGTCTCTACCCAGAAGCGCAGGCTGTCCATGATCAGCTTGAGCGTTGCTGTCTGATGCACATTGACGGTATTGCCGCAGCCCGTGTCATTGATGAAACGGGTGCCGTCATGTGTAAACCGGTAGGATTGCTCGGCATTCAGGCCCAGCAGGTTGAGTGTGCATCCTTTGGCATCAGACTCCGCAGTGTGGTTGTAAACCACGTCCATGATCACTTCTATGCCGGCCTGATGCAGCGTGCGTACCAGAGTCTTGAACTCGTTGACTGCATCACGGGTCGCATAGCGCGGATCGGGTGCAAACCAGTTGATGGGGTTGTACCCCCAGTAGTTGGTCAGCGCCATGTCTGTCAGCCTGGGTTCGGGCATGAAGCTCTGTATCGGCAACAGTTGCACAGCGGTGACGCCAAGCTGTTGCAGGTGCAGGATGACGGCCGGGTGTGCCATGCCGAGATAGGTACCCTGGTGCTCTGGCGGCACATCAGGATGCTGTTTGCTGATACCCCGAACATGTGTCTCGTAGACAATGGTCTGGTTCCAGGGCGTGTGCAGCAACTGGTCGCCCTCCCAGTCGAAATCGCTGTGATCGACTACCAGGCCCTTGGGCATGGCGGAAGCGCTGTCTTCAGGGCAGGCGTCATGCGCGCTGCCGCGGACCAGTGTGGACATGCTGGGGTGGAATTCGGCCGGACGGGACAATGCCTGCGCGTAGGGATCCAGCAACAGCTTGGCAGGATTGAAATAGAGCTGCTTCGGCGGATCGAAAGCGCCTTCCGCCCGAAAACCATACGCCTGACCCGGCCTGATACCATCGACTCGGATATGCCAAACATTGCCCGAACGCTCGGTCATCGGCAATTTGTCGGTTTCCCGGCCCTCGGCATCGAACAGACAGAGTGTCATGCCCGAGGCAAAGGGGCTGTAGACGGCAAAATTGCAGCCCTCGGCATCGGGCTGAGCGCCCAACGGAAACGGGCGCCCTCCCGGATGGCTGGAGGCAGAATGAAATCTCAGATTCATTGTACTGACAGTCAGTTCCTCTTGAGAATGACGGTGCCCAGCGGGGGCAGCCGCAATTCCAGACTACAGGGCAGGCCATCTTGGGGATCATCCAAACTGTGGAGATACTGGCCCGCATCGAAGTTGCTGCCCCAATAGTACTCGGAATCGGTGTTGAGTATCACCTCATATTGCCCGCCTTCCGGTACACCAATACGGTAATGCTCATGGGGCATGGGCGTGAAGTTGCTCACCACCACGACCAGGCCTCCCTCGCCATCCATGCGACAGAAGCTGATGACGCTGGAGCCTGCATCATCGTAATTGATCCAGCGAAAGCCCTCCGGCTCATGATCCAGCCGGTGCAGCGCGGGCAGCGTGGTATAGAGTCGGTTCAGGTCACGCACCAGCTGCTGACACCCTCGGTGGCGCGGATAGTCCAGCAGCCACCAGTCGAGCGGGCGCTGATGGCTCCACTCCTGGGTGGCACCGAACTCATTGCCCATGAAGTTCAGTTTCTTGCCTGGATGGGTGTACATGAAGGCGTAGTAGGTGCGCAGATTGGCCATCTGCTGCCATTCATCACCCGGCATCCGGTCCAGAATGGTGCCCTTGCCATGCACGACTTCATCGTGCGACAGGGGCAGAACGAAATTCTCGTCAAAGGCATAGATCAGACTGAAGGTCAGCTCACCATGGTGATGCTGGCGATAGACCGGATCCTTGCGGACGTATTCCAGAGTGTCGTGCATCCAACCCATGTTCCACTTGAAGCCAAAACCCAGGCCGCCCAGATAGGTGGGCTTCGACACGCCGGGGAACGATGTCGACTCCTCGGCGACAGTGAAACACTTGGGGAAGCGCCCGTAGACGGCCTCATTGAAGCGCTTGACGAAGGCAATGGCCTCGTAGTTCTCGTTGCCGCCATCGACATTGGGCACCCAGTCGCCTTCTTCCCGTGAATAGTCGAGGTAGAGCATGGAAGCCACCGCATCGACGCGAATGCCGTCCACGTGATAACGCTCCAGCCAGACCATGGCGCTGGAAATCAGAAAGTCGGTGACGGTGGTGCGGCCATAATCGTAGATGAAGCTGTTCCAGTCCGGGTGCCAGCCGCGTCGCGGGTCTTCATATTCGTAGAGCGCGGTGCCGTCGAATTTCGCCAGACCATGCGGGTCAGCCGGGAAATGGGCGGGCACCCAGTCGACGATGACAGCGATACCGGCCTGGTGGCACTGGTCAACGAAATACTTGAAGTCATCCGGGGTGCCGAAGCGGCTGGACGGTGCGAACAGCCCCACAGGTTGATAGCCCCAGGAACCGTCAAATGGGTACTCGCTGATGGGCATCAGTTCGACATGGGTATAGCCCATGTCCTGCAGGTAGGGGATCAGTTGTACTGCCAGCTCCCGATAGTTCAGGGGAGTACCATCTTCATGCATGCGCCACGAGCCGGCATGCAGCTCATAGATGCTCATGGGCTGGCGCCGCCGATCTCCGACCTCGCGCTGCTGCCATTCCTGATCAGCCCAGGTGTAGTCCTCATGATCCCAGACCACGGAATGAAAAGACGGGTGTTGGGCATGCCAGTCACCGTAGGGGTCCTGTTTGTGTGGCAGCACGTCACCTGACGCATTTTTAAGCTCGAACTTGTAAGCGCTGCCGGGTTGCAGGTCAGGGATGAACAGGCGCCAGATTCCATCATGACTGCTCATCATGGGGTGGCGCCGCCCATCCCACTGATTGAAATCACCGATGACGCTGACCGCGCGCGCATTGGGTGCATAGACCGCAAAGCGCACCCCTTCGATGGCTTGCCCCTCGGGTGTGGTGGCCTGACACAGACAGGCCCCCATATTGTGGTAAAGGGTTTCCGAGGTGCAGAAGAAATCTTCGTGGGCGCGCTCCGGGAACTGGTAGGCGTCAAGCAGGGTGAAGGTGTGCCCGTCCAGAGTAATGGTGAGCCGATAGCTGAACCGTTTGCGCCGCCTTGGCAGGTGCAACTCGAACAGACCCGCGGCATCCACTCTGTCCAGTACTCCAAGTGCTTTGCCGCTTTTCAGCTCTGTCGCTTCAATGCGCTCTGCCTGGGGAAACCAGGCACGAATGACCAGCCCTTTGCCTTCGGGTCTGCTGTGCAGACCCAGATCGTCGAAGGGGCGGGCGTGGCGCGCATTGGAGAGTTCGGTTGCTGGATGCATAGGGCGTGATGTCCTGTATAGTAGTTTGCTGTCTCCGCCAGCCGGATTTTATTATCGCAGTTTTGTGGGTCCGCTGGCGGTTGATCCATTTTTTGACTGAGTTGAAGGAAGCATGTGGCCTAGACTGCTTTGGTTGTCTCTCCTGCTGGTGTTCCTGTTTAGCATGATCTTCTGGTTCAGGACCACTCCGGGCTGGGTGGATTCAGGGCAGCTGGACACTGCCTGGACCACTGACCGGGAGTGGACTCTCGATCTGATCACCGTGCGCTGGGACAGCACTCGGGAACAACTCTCTGTGCATCATAGCGACAGGATTGCCTGGGCATCAACACCGGGACAGTCATGGATGGGCGTCATGAGCGGTGAACTGCCTGATTTGAGACGCCTGAATACGGGTAGACTGGGCCGCAGTGCAAGAGGTTGTCAGCACCAGTTCTGGTATGACGCCGCCGCCGGGTCAGAGTTTCTGGAACTGCAGGGTACTCTGCAGTGCGACGGCGAAGAATTGAGTGCCACTTTGGAAATCCGCAGTGACCAGTCTGGTGACGTGCAGCTCGACTGGTCACTGACGGATGTCGGCGACCGCGCTGTGCAGGGGTTGGCGCTGGTATTCGAGCTGCCGTCATCCGAATATGTCTTTGGCTTCGGACAGCAAACCACCGGGCTCGACCGGCAGGGAAGTCGTGTCGCCCTGCAGGCTGGCCCCGCTCGCACCAGCCGAGCAGGTCAGCCGTCTGCGTCCTTGTGGCCCCTGGGCGTGACCAGCCAGTCGCGCGCCCTGATCGCTCCGACATCGGCCCATCAGATCATGGATCTGCAACATGAACAGTCCGCCAGACTGGAGGTTTGGGGCGCCCGGGCCGGCACTCTGCAGGTGCTTCTGGGGGATGATCCGCGCCATTTGCAGACTCGTCTGGCCTCTGTCGTCGGTACTATGCCGGGGCTGCCTGAGGCCTTGCATCGCAAACCGGTGCTGGGGGCGTCCGGAGACGCAGGCGCCGTGCTTGCCATGCTGGATCAGCTGGCCGAAGAGGAGACGCCCTTGTCGGCTATCCTGCTGGAATTGCCCAAGCGCGATGGGACGCCCGCCAGTGTCGACATGATGCCTTGGCGGCCCGGGTCTTTCGAGTTGGAGCAGGCGGACTGGCCGGCTTTGACGGAGCGGTTGCGGCAGTCTGATCTGGGCTTGCTGGGATCGCGCAATCCACTGATGACGCCACTCGAAATAGACAATGTGTTGCTATCCTCCAGCCTGACCGGGGATGAATTGACGGATACCGTGACTGCGGAAGCCCTACCCTTGGACACAGCCACGGGCCGAAATATGTTGCGCCTTGATGTCGGGCGAGACAGTGTGCGTGCCTGGCTGCGCCAGTCGAGCGAGGACAGCAGCCGGTCAGAGGTGACCGGCTGGCTGGCCGAATGGTATGTCCCCGCCGGCACCGTCAGCCCAGATGCCCTGCAGCTGGCTGCCGAGCGCACTGCGCAACAGGATTGGCACGCCTGGCAACTGGAAGATGGCCAGCCGCTCGTGGTGGACGCTGAACCCTTTCCCGGGCAATCGGGCACACCGCGGCCCGGAATGGTCAGTACGGGACATCACGCCGCGGGTTGGGGGCCGTCTACCGGCCTGCAAGCCAGCCTTTCAGCCTTGCTGTCAGGGGGTGTGAGTGGCCTGACCATTGCCCACAGCCCGGTTGGTGGCAGCTGGACCAGCAGCCAATTATGGTGGCCGCGCTACAGAGATACAGAGCTCTTCCTGCGCTGGCTCGAGCTCAGTACCTTTACTGCCTGGCTGCGTCTGCATGAGGGTGATGAACCTGCCCGGCATTATCAGGTCACTGATTCGGTCAGTGGCCTGATCCACTTTGACCGGTTGGCCCGGCTGTACGAAGCACTTTTCCCTTATCGGCAGCAACTGATGCAGGAAGCCGCCCAATCCGGCTGGCCAATTGTCAGGCCCCTGTGGTTTACCTTCCCGGAGGACGAACAGGCCTGGTCGCTGCCCGCAGATCAGTTCATGCTGGGCGATTATCTGTTGGTGGTGCCGGTGCTGGAATCGGGTGTGACTGAGCGTGAATTCTATCTGCCGTCCGGGCAGTGGACCCATCTATGGGATCGGCGGACGTTCGATTCGGACGGTGAGTTCCTGCGTCTGCGCACGCCCATTGGTGAGCCGCTGGTGCTGGTCCACGAGGACTTTCCCTACCACAATGACCTGCTGGCACAGGCTGCCGAGTTGGCGATCGGTAATATACTCGGAAGTTTCTGAGCCTGCGCGCTTGTCTTTTCAGTCTGTCGTTTGGTAGTCGGCAGCTTAACGGTTATACTCTCGCGCAACGAATTTGAATAACTGGCATCACGACAGGCAGGAAAAATTATGAAAAAACTGGTACTGGCATTGTCCGCTTTTGCACTGGCTGCTTCCGCCCTCTGGGCTGTCGCCAACCCGACAGAGGCACTGGTAGAACGCATTTCATCCAAGGCGCAGGTTTGCGTGGCGGGTCAGGATTGCTCTGCCGAGGGCATGGCTGCATCGGCTCAGCTCGCGTCTGCATCAGCGCGCTCCGGACAGGAAGTGTATGACCAGTCCTGCGCCGCCTGCCACAACTCCGGCGCGGCAGGTGCGCCGCGCATGGGCGCCAGCGAATGGCAGACCCGCTATGACGAAAAAGGTTTCGATATGCTGGTGGCGAACTCCATTAGCGGCATCGGTGCCATGCCCCCGCGTGGTGGCTGTGCAGACTGCTCTGATGAAGAAATCGAAGCGTCGGTACAATACATCATCGATGAGAGCATCTAATGACAGCAGGCCGGTAACCTGACCGGCAGTTGATGACATACCTGGGAAAGGGCGCTGCGGCGCCCTTTTTTGATGGACAGACAGGAACCTCCGAACATGCAATATCGCGATCTGCGTGATTTTATCGACCAGCTTGAGCAACGGGGCGACCTGAAGAGGATCAGTCGGCCGGTCAGTCCGAACCTGCAGATGACCGAAATCGGCGACCGGGTGTTGCGCGCCGGTGGTCCGGCCTTGCTGTTCGAGAACCCCGCTGAGGGCAAGCAGCGCTGGGATATGCCCGTGCTGGCGAACCTGTTTGGCACACCGGAGAGAGTCGCTTCGGGCATGGGTGCCGATGACGTCAGTGAGCTGCACGAGATCGGCAAGTTGCTGGCGTTTCTGAAGGAGCCGGACCCGCCCAAAGGTCTGCGCGATGCCTGGTCCAAACTCCCCATCTTCAAGAAAGTCATGAGCATGGCGCCGAAAAAGGTCAGTCGCCCGCCTTGCCAGGCCAATGTGCTGGAGGGCGACGAGATCGATCTCGGGCGGCTGCCGGTGCAGACCTGCTGGCCGGGTGACGCCGGCCCACTGATCACCTGGCCGCTGGTGATTACCCGTGGTCCGGAGAAGAAACGCCAGAACATGGGCATTTATCGGCAGCAGGTTATCGGTCGGAATCGGCTCATCATGCGCTGGTTGTCGCATCGCGGCGGGGCGCTGGACTTCCGCGACTGGCAACTGGCGCACCCCGGAGAACCCTTCCCGGTGGCAGTGGCGCTGGGCGCGGACCCGGCCACCATACTCGGTGCCGTCACACCGGTGCCGGATTCCCTGTCCGAGTACGCTTTTGCCGGCCTGTTGCGCGGCAGTCGCACAGAGCTGGGCCAGGCCTCATTGCATGATCTGGATGTGCCCGCGAGTGCAGAAATAGTACTGGAAGGTTATATCTACCCGGATGACATGGCGCCGGAAGGCCCGTTTGGTGATCACACCGGCTACTACAATGAAGTAGACCAGTTTCCGGTGTTCACTGTTGAACGCATGACTTGGCGTGACAATCCGATCTATCACAGCACCTATACCGGGCGACCCCCGGATGAGCCGGCGATTCTCGGCCTGGCGCTCAATGAAGTGTTTGTGCCCATTCTGCGCAAGCAGTTTCCGGAGATAACGGACTTCTATCTGCCGCCGGAAGGCTGCTCGTATCGCATGGCCGTGGTTACCATGAAGAAGCAGTACCCTGGCCACGCCAAGCGAGTCATGCTCGGCGTATGGTCTTTTTTGCGCCAGTTCATGTATACCAAGTTCGTGATCGTGACCGACGATGATGTGAACGCCCGCGACTGGAATGATGTCATCTGGGCCATGACGACCCGAATGGATCCCCAGCGCGATACCGTGATGATCGACAACACGCCGATTGATTATCTGGATTTCGCCTCGCCCCAATCCGGACTGGGCAGCAAGATGGGCATGGACGCCACCAGCAAATGGCCTGGCGAAACGCAGCGCGAATGGGGGCGGCCCATCATCATGGATCAGCAGGTCAAGGATGAGGTGGATGCGATCTGGCCGGAGCTGGGGCTCGAAGGTCGACAGTAGACAGTGCACGGTTGACAGTATGCTCCGGTCGTGGGTAGTCAAACACTGTCGACTGTCTTCCGTATACTGTCGACTGTCACTATAATACCCGACCGTTTTACTTGGTCTTTATTGCAGGAGTACGCATGCCCACCAACCTGACCCTGAAGTTACGCCGCCAGTTGGGTGCGGGCGTTGAGCAACTGGTTTTCCGGCCCGACCCTCCGGCCAGTTGGGAGGCCGGGCAGTTTGTTGAACTGCTGATGCCCGGGGAGAAAGACCTCTACTTTACCATTGCCAGCGCACCGGGAGACGACATCGAACTGCACGTCGATTCGACACCGGACAATATGGGTGGGCGCATGCTGATGGACCGGATAGAGGAAGCCGGTTTTGTGCAGGCAGAGGTGGGCCATGGCGAGTGTCATGTCGGCCGGTTGCCGGCAGACAACTCGCCGGTACTGCTGATTGCTTCCGGTACCGGCTTCAGTCAGATCAAGGCAATGACCGAAGCCTTGCTCACCCGGTCTGCCCGACCACTCTATATCTACTGGGCGGTGCGCAGTACCAACGGCCTCTACATGGGCGATCTGGCGCAAAGCTGGGCGGATACCCATGACCATGTGCACTTCTCGGCTGTGATTTCGGAGCGTCAGACCTGGGACAGCGGGCAGCATCATCTGCACGCCTGTATAACCGAAGATCATCCGGATCTGGCAGATTTTTCTGCCGTCTGCTGTGGCTCTCCGGATATGGTGTATTCCACTCTGGACTATCTGGCTGGTTTTGGCTTGTCAGAGCAGCGGTTTTTCAGTGACATGTTGCAGTTTGCGCCCAGACCCGAATAAGGACCGGTTGCTCTCCGGGCCATGAAGGCCCGGTCTGGAGTGAAGCGCTCAGTGATCGGTGGGTGCCGCCAGCTCCTGCTGTTTTTCGTAGGCGGTTTTGGCTGGTTTTTCCGGCAGGGGCAGGGCGGGCAATTGCAGAATTTCTTCGCTCAGACGCGCCAGTCGGTTCTGACTCTCTTCACCCAAGCCCAGAGCGGCTTCCAGCCTGGCCAGTTCCAGTTGCAATTCGGGCAGCGATTCCAGGCGCAGCCCTTCCTTGAAGTAGTCCTGAGATTTACCCCACAAGCCCTCCTGAAGGCAAAGCCGGCCCAGGGCCAGCATGAACAGGGCATCCCTGGGTTGCTTTTGCAGCCAGCTTTCCGCCTGCCGCAGGCGTTCTCTGGCCGGGGTGCCAAGGCGGCTGTACAGGGTCAGCAGTCGGGAATCCCATTCCTTGTTCAGCGCCTGCTCCAGAGCCAGTTGCGCGACATGCGGTTTCTCCAGGGCCACCAGCCCGCGCAGATACCAGTAGCGCAGCTCTGGATCAGTCTGCTGTTCTGACGTCAGCTGTTTCCACCACTTCTGCAGCTTCTGGCCGGCGTTGGCGGGAGGTGATTTGATCAACCCGGACAGCATCTTGCATTGCCAGTCTTCCGGCTTCCGCCGTCCCGCCTTGATCAACCGGGGTTGCAGGTCCATCAGCGACTGCCAGTCTTCCAGTCGCACATGAATGTCGCGCAACAGACGAATGACGAAGGGGTTGCTCGGGTGATTCTGTTCCAGCCGTTTGGCATGCGCCAGGGCAAGATCCAGTTGTCTGGACTCATAGGCCGACAGGACCAGCAACAGGCCGGATGCCAGCTCCATGTGCGGGTGCTCCTGAGTGGCCTTGTCAAGCCAGGCGGCAACCGTGGGATAGTCCTTCTCTGCCTGAGCGATACGGGCCAGCAACAACTGGTTGACCCAGGGCAGTGGGCTGTCTGCCTCGCCACGCGTCAGATTCCGCTTGGCCTTGGGCAGTCGCAGCTCCAGAAAGGCCTGGATGCCTTTTTCCAGTTTCTGTACGCCGCGGGCGTGACGATTGGGGCGCAGTCGGCCCAGGCCCCGCAGCAGCGAGCGGAGAAAGACCAGGCCCAGCAGGGCCAGGCCGACAATGGCCAGAGCCACCCAGATGGACATCTCGACGGCATGGTCACCCCAGGCCAGCAGCAGATAGCCCGGATCCTGGCGCATCAGATAGCCCAGCAGGCCGCCAAGGGCAAGAATGATCAGGGGCCAGAGTATCAGGCGCAGAACGTTCATTCGTCGTCCTCCTCATCCTCGTCCTGCTCTCTGGCTTCAAGCAACGCCTGCAGACGAATCAGCCCTCGGTCGATATCCGGCACCTGCACCTGAACCTCTATCTCACGTAGTGTTTCAAGCTGCTCGATCAGGCGAGTCGCCTGCGGTATCTGATTGCCACCCTCCTGAACCCACTCTATGGCCTGCTCCAGGCTGGCCTCATAGAGGCTCTGGCGGCCTTGCAGCAAAGCGGCCTGAGCCTGCTGCATCAGCAGTCGGAACTGGGTTCTGGCCTGCGCGAATTCAGAGGCGCTCAGGCGTCGTGCGTCGATGTCTTCTCGATAACGGATATTGACCAGGTCGCGCAGTTCGCGAGTCAGGCGTTCATACCAGAGGGCATCATCGGCCAGAGGCTCCCGGTCGCTGTCAGCAGCAAACTGGTTGTCAGGCCACCACTCCCAGCGGGCGGCTTGTGAAGCCAGTGCCGCCAGTTCGAAATAGAGACCGTCGACATCGGGTGACGGCACGGCACGCAAGGCCTGGATGTCGGCCGCAATCGCTTCCCGGACGGGCAGATAGGCCAGGTCTTCGAAATCGCGGACCATTCGGTCAGCCTGCTGCAGCAAATTTTCTGCCTGACGCAGATCGCCGGTCAGATAACTCAGGTGACGCGCCGTGCGCAGGAGGTATTCCACTTCGAGTCGCTGCACATCGTGAGCCTGCAGTCCGCTCTCGCGACTGACCTGCTCCGCCAGCATGATCAGGTCGTCGCGCGTGCTGTCCAGATCGTCAGCCAGGCTGTCAATGGCGCCATCGCGGCTGGCCAGCTCGCTTTCCAGCCCATCCAGGCGCTGACTGAGGGCCGCGCGTTCGCTCTCCCAGTCCGCCTGAGCGGCGGCCCGGTCCTCTTCCAGAACCAGCCATTGCTGCCAGCCCCACCAGCCGCCATAGCCGGCGCCACCGAGTACGCCGATCAGCAACAGGATCAGTAGTGCAATCAGCAAGCCTGAGCCGCGCCGTGGTGGCACCGTGGAATCCACGTTCTCTGCAGGCGAGCCCCCGTCGGCATCGCCGCTGCCTTTCTTTGCAGAGGGCTTTGCCTCTTTTTCAGCAGGCTTGGCTGCAGTGGGTTTCTCGGGCGTTTTCTGCTCGGACTTTTCAGCCTGGGTGTCTGCGGACTCACCAGGGGTGTCGGTGTCCTTTTCCTTTTCGGGCTGCGGTTTGGCGGATTTCTTGTCTTCGCTCACGTCAGTGTCCTGTGCTCGGCCAGAGTTGCAAGAGTGGCTTCCAGGCTGGCGCCATCGGCCTGCAGAATGTGCATCCAGCCCAGTTCTCGGGCCCGGGATGCCAGACGGGGACTGCTGAGAAGCAGCCGTACCTTCTGTTTTGTAACCAGCGCCACCTGAGAAGTCAAACTTTCCAGGGCCAGCATGGAGGATACCTGCACGATACCCTTTTCCCCGGCCATAGTCTTGAGTAACTCATGGGCGGCGGCTGGCAGACTCAGGGCTTGGCGCCGATACACGGCAAGGCGCGTCACGCGGGCGCCGCGCTCGGTCAGTGTATCCTCCAGCAGCGTGCGCCCGCCCTCCCCGGCCACGATCAGCCAGCGCTCGCCGCTGACCGTCTGCGTCTCCGGCAGGGCCAGCATGTCTTCGGCCCGATTGCCCCGGTCAGGAATGTGCAGTGTCAGGGCAGGGCAGAGTGCCTGAAAGGCCAGTGCTGTACCGGAGCCGCTGCCCAGAAAATGCACCCCGACCGGTGGTTGCGGCCACCAGGTGTCAATGGCTCTGGCGCAAATTTCAGCAGCGCGCGGGCTGATCATGATGACCCCCTGAAACTGGTCCAGGTCCAGCCAGACCGCGCGCTGTACCGCCGTCTCGGGCAGGTCTTCAAGGGCCAGCAGTGGCCAGGTAGTGGCCTGCCAGCCCGCCTTCTGCAGGGCTTGCTGCCAGCGCTCGGCCTGTTCGGCGGGTTTGGTGAGCAGGATATGAGGCATGGGCGGTCGTGGCTACATCAGGCCCAGATGCTGCAGAATGGCATCGGCCCCTCGGGACAGCATGTCTTCCGCAACCCGGATGCCCATGCTTTCGGCCTGCGCATGGTCCTGCAGGCCCTGCAGCCTGACCTGATCCGTGGCAATGATCATTCCCTCGCCAGTAGGCCAGGCAATGCGGCCTTCCAGTCGCAGGTTAAGGTTGTCGTCCAGCCAGGTGAAGCCTGCAATGGGTACCTGGCAGCCACCATTGAGTCGCCGATTCATGGCGCGCTCTGCGGTCAGCCTGATATGCGTAGGGGCATGGTCCAGTGAGGCGATCAGGGCCTGCGTCCGGGCGTCATCACTGCGACATTCGATGCCGACAGCACCCTGGCCACAGGCGGGCAGGCACTGGTCATAGGGCAGCTTCTGGGCAATGCGTTCATGCAACTCCAGGCGTTCCAGACCGGCGGCCGCCAGAATGATGGCGTCATATTGTCCCGCATCCAGCTTGCCCAGACGGGTACCGACATTGCCGCGCAGAAATTCGATTTTCAGATCCGGGCGGGCGGCCAGCAACTGCGCCTGACGACGCAGGCTGGACGTGCCGACCACGGCGCCCTCCGGCAGCTCATCCAGCGTGCTGTAGTGATTGGATACAAAGGCATCGCCGGGCTCGCCACGCGGGCAGATGACCGGCAGCACGAATTCACTGTCGAGCGCCATGGGCACATCCTTCATGGAGTGCACGGCCATGTCGGCGCGGTGGTCCAGCAGCGACTGTTCCAGCTCCTTGATAAACAGTCCCTTGCCGCCAATCTTGGACAGGGATACATCCAGAATCCGGTCACCCCGGGTGACCTGCCGCACCAGTTCGACTGAGACATCGGGATGAGCGGCCTGCAGCTCGGCGGCAACATATTCGGCCTGCCAGAGAGCAAGCGGGCTGGTTCGGGTCGCAATTCGTAGCGTGGTCATCGGGCCTCGGTACATTAGGGCAGGTGGATGAATGAAAGCCGGCGCATTGTAGCATCGGGGCTGGCAGAGCGTGAAGGACGCTGCGTCGCGCCATGGATGGTATCGAGTCGCCTTGTGTCTTTACAGAATTCGCTGCATCATCCGACCATGAATGCAGATCCGCGACCCGAACAACCACCGACAGACCCGTCTGCAGAAGACGGCGCTGCGCCCCTGGCCCGACTTGCAGAGGTGACACTGAACAAGGGCCAGCGAGCGGTGCTGGACCGAATATCATTGCAGATAATGCCGCGACAAATTGTCACCATTGTCGGTCCGAATGGTGCCGGCAAGTCGACTCTGCTGCGTGCTCTGCTGGGCCTGGAAAGCCCGGACTCGGGGCAGGTGTGGCGTCAGCCCGGATTGACCATCGGCTATATGCCACAGCGCCTGCCCCTGAATCAGTTGTTTCCGGTGTCGGTCGGGCGTTTCATGCGCTTGCAGGGCAAACCCGCGCGGGCGGCGGTCGAAGACGCCCTGGCCATGACCGGCGTGGTCCATCTGACGGACCGACCACTGGCCGGGTTGTCCGGCGGTGAGTTGCAGCGCGTTCTGTTGGCCCGGGCCATTGTACAGAAACCGGATCTTCTGGTTCTGGACGAGCCGGTGCAGGGCGTCGATTTCATGGGCGAAGCGGCCCTTTATCGCTTGATACACTCCCTGAAAGAAACCTTGGATTGCAGTGTGCTGATGGTCTCCCATGACCTGCATGTAGTGATGGCTGCGACCGATCAGGTGATCTGTCTGAACCATCATGTCTGTTGCCAGGGCGCTCCGGAGACAGTGGAGTCCCATCCCGAATTCGTGCAGATTTTCGGCCAGCGCGATGCCGCGACCCTGGGGGTTTACCACCACCATCATACCCACCACCATGATCTGAGTGAGCAGGGAGGGCCTGCTGTTCGTGACTGAACTCTGGGTATTGCCGTTGCTTGCCGGTTGCGGACTGATGCTGTTGGCGGCACCGCTGGGCAGCCTTCTGGTCTGGCAGCGTATGGCCTTTTTTGCTGACGCGCTGGCCCACGCATCACTGTTGGGCGTGGGCATTGGCCTGTTGTTTTTCTGGGCGCCCTTGCCCGGAGCCTTGTTCGGTACGCTGCTGTTTGCCTTGTTGTTGTGGCGAGCGGAACAGGTGCGTTCACTCGCCGCCGATACCTGGCTGGGTGTGCTGTCGCATGGCAGTCTGGCGTTGGGCTTGCTGCTGGTCTATGGCTACGCGCCGCCGGGGATCAATCTGAGTGCATTGCTGATCGGCGATGTGCTGGGCGTGACTCACTTTGACCTCTGGGCCCTGCTGGTGGTGCTGGTGCTTGGCCTGACGTGGCTGGTCTGGCGCTGGAAGGCGTTGATGCTGAGCGTGCTTTCACCGGATCTGGCGCAGGCTGAGGGCATCAACCTGAATGCGCTGCGCGGCCAGTTCATGGTGTTGCTCGCTGCGGTGGTGGCATTGGCGATTCAATGGGTCGGTGTACTGCTGATTTCGTCACTGATGCTGATCCCGGCCGCTGCAGCTCGCGGCTGGAGCCGCGAGCCCGAGCAGATGGTGTTCAGTGCTGCTGTCATCGGCATGCTGTCGGTCGGCCTCGGCATTGCCGCTTCATGGCACTGGGACTGGCCCACCGGGCCCGCCATAGTGGTGGTGGCGCTGGGCTTGTTTGCCATTTCCCTGGCGGTCGCCCGGTTGCAGAAAAGGCTCTGAGTTGGCCTGACTGCAGCGCCTCAAAGGCGCTGCAGAGCGGCGATGCGATTGTCCAGAGTCGGGTGGGTTGCCATCAGCTCGGAGCCCTTGCCGAGAATACCGAAGGCCACCAGATTACCCTCCAGTTCTGGCTCCTTGCTACCTTTGAGGCGTTGCAGGGCGGCAATCATCTTGTCCTTGCCAACCAGCCGGGCCGAGCCGGAGTCGGCGGCATATTCGCGTTTGCGCGAGAACCAGTGCACCACCACACTGGCCAGAAGCCCGAAGATGACCTCGAGTACCATCACCACCATGATATAACCAAAGAAACCAAGGCCCTGGCCGTTGCGGCCCCCCATGGCACTGCTCACCAGATTGGCCACGATGCGGGCAAAGAAGATGACGAAGGTGTTGACCACCCCCTGAATCAGCGTCAGCGTGACCATATCACCATTGGCAATGTGGCTGACTTCATGGGCCAGCACGGCTTCCTGCTCTTCTTTTGTCATGCCCCGCAGCAAGCCTGAGCTGACCGCGACCAGCGCGTCATCGCGCTTGGCTCCGGTGGCAAAGGCATTGATTTCCTGACCTTCGTAAATGGCAACGTCCGGCATGCCGATGTTGGCATCCTTGGCCAGCTTCTGCACGGTCTGCACCAGCCACTGTTCTTCTGCCGAACGGGGCTGCTCGATCACTCTGGCCCTGGTGGCCTTGAGGGCCATTTTCTTCGACAGCAGCAAGGAGATGAAGGACCCGCCCATGCCGAACATGGCTGCGAATACCAGCAGCATACCGGTTCCTTCAAGGCGCACCCCGAAAAGCGGTAAAACCACATTGGTGAAAACCCCAAAGGTGACAATGATCCCCAGGTTGGTGAGGACAAACAGCATGATGCGCATGGCGACAATCTCCAGAAGTCAGAAGGTCATTTTATGGGGAAGGAAATAAGGGCGTTCTCGACGCAATTCAAGTCATTCGGAGCGGCTAGCCAGGTCAACGATGATGCCTTCTCGCAGTGCGCGAACCGACAGCCCCATAGTATTGATGCCCAGCCAGTCAAACACCTCGGCCATGATCACATAGCCACCCGGAAATACATGGGTACGACGTACATTGAGGTTGAGCACATGGCTCAGTTGATTGATATTCTGCACCTGCCAAAGAACCGGTTCGATGCGGGCCAGGCCCTGGCGCGTGATGTCCCCATTGGACAGGTGCAGCGAGCGCAGTACCCAGCTCAGACTCTTGGCGGTGCCCGAAGCACCGACAGCACTGATGCCATCACCCAGATGCAGTGGCTCCTGTAAATGGCGCTGCAGCGCCTGGCGCACATGTTCGCGGGCTCTTTTGAGGTCCTTGTGGCTGATTTGATGGCCGGAAAAGAAAGCGGCAGACAGGGACGCGCTGCCCATGTCCAGGCTGATGGCAAGCGCGATGTCCTGGCCACGGCCCAGGACGATTTCGGTGCTGCCCCCCCCGATATCGACCACGACCCGCTCACTCTGGGTCAGTCCCCAGGTGGCGCCAAGGTAGATCAGTCGGGCTTCCTCTTCACCTGACAATATCTCGATGGGTACGCCCAGCGTCTGCTCGGCTTCACCGAGAAAGCGACCGTCGTCGCGCAATTGTCTGAAAGCACTGGTGCCGACGGCCCGAATACCCTTGATGTCATGTTTCTGCAACAGGGTGTTGAACTGGCCGAGGCAACGCAGAGCGCGTCGCCTGGCCTCCGGTTTCAGCCGGTGGCTGTCCGGATATATACCGCTGCTCAGTCGCACAAGTTCCCGGTGGGCGTCCACGGGCACCAGGTTGTCTCCGTTTGGAGTCACGATGACCAGATGGAAGGAATTCGCACCCAGATCAATAGCGGCGTACAGGTCAGCAGGCATAGAACTTTTTCATCTCACGTCGGAGACAAATATAACAGGGGGGTAGGTAAATAGACAGCAGTGCAAAAGGGGTGAGAAGCCCCGGCCATCCGTAGCCTGGCGCGATCCGTCCGATAGAGGTGGGGCTGATTCAGTTGTCCCTGCCCATCCTGGGCCCGTTCTCCTGTATCCCTGTGCTGAATCTGAGCTCACTATACAGAGTCATGACAGTCGGTGGGGAGAAGCAGTCACCGACAACCCGTGTAGGAAATCTCTTACCCGGGAAGTCGGTGGTGGCGATGGACTACTGCAGCCGCTTGTACTTGATCCGCTTGGGTCCCTGATCGCCGGTACGCTTACGGTGATCTGCTTCGTATTCGGTAAAGTTGCCCTCGAAGAAGGTCACCTGACTGTCGCCCTCATAGGCCAGAATATGGGTAGAAACCCGGTCCAGGAACCAGCGATCGTGCGAGATGATCAGCACGCAGCCCGGGAAGGCCAGCAGGGCTTCCTCGAGGGCGCGCAGGGTTTCCACATCCAGATCGTTGGTCGGCTCGTCCAGCAGCAGCACATTGCCGCCACTTTTCAGCAGTTTGGCCAGGAATAGCCGGTTGCGTTCGCCCCCGGACAGGTCGCTGACGCGCTTTTGCTGGTCACTGCCCTTGAAGTTGAAGCGGCCGAGATAGGCGCGCGACGGAATCTCGTAATTGCCGACCTGAATGATGTCCCGTCCATCGGATATTTCTTCCCAGGCGGTCTTGCTGTCATCCAGGTCACGCATCTGCCCGATATGGGACAACGCCACGGTGTCACCGATGTCGATCTGCCCGGCATCCGGTTGTTCCTTGCCCGCCAGCATATTGAACAATGTTGATTTACCGGCGCCGTTGCCGCCGATTATGCCGACAATGCTGCCCGGGGGTACAGAAAAGGTCAGGTCTTCAAACAGCAGCTTGTCCTCATAGGCCTTGCGCAGACCATTGACCTCGATGACCTTGTCGCCGAGACGCGGGCCGGGTGGAATATAGATCTCGTTGGTTTCATTGCGCTGCTGGAACTCTTTCGAACTCATTTCTTCAAACTGCTTCAGACGCGCCTTCGACTTGGTCTGACGGCCCTTGGCATTCTGCCGCACCCATTCCAGCTCGGCCTTTACGGCTTTCTCGTGTGACTGCTGCTGTTTGGATTCCTGTTGCAGGCGCTGGTCCTTCTGTTCCAGCCAGGAGGAATAGTTGCCTTCCCAGGGGATACCCTGGCCACGGTCCAGTTCCAGGATCCAACCGGCCACATTGTCGAGGAAATAGCGGTCGTGGGTAATCGCGACCACGGTACCGCTGAACTCGTGCAGGAAGCGCTCCAGCCAGGCCACGCTTTCTGCATCCAGGTGGTTGGTCGGCTCGTCCAGCAGCAGCATGTCCGGGTTGGACAGCAAAAGCCGACACAGCGCTACCCGGCGTCGCTCGCCGCCGGAGAGTTGATCGACCACCTGTTCCCAGGGGGGCAGGCGTAAGGCATCGGCGGCGACATCGAGGCGACGCTCCAGGTCATGGGCATCGGTAGCGGCCAGCAGGCCCTCAAGGCGATTCTGTTCGGCCGCAAGGGCGTCAAAGTCGGCGTCCGGTTCGGCATACGCGGCATAGACCTCGTTGAGTCGGTCCTGAGCGGTGCGGATTTCTTCCAGCGACTCTTCTACCGTTTCACGGACCGTCTTGCCGGGTGTCAGTTCCGGCTCCTGAGGCAGATAGCCAATATTGAGACCGGGCTGCGGACGGGCTTCACCGATATAATCCTGATCCACCCCCGCCATGATGCGCAACAAGGTGGACTTGCCCGAGCCGTTCAGGCCCAACACACCGATCTTGGCGCCGGGGAAAAAACTGAGCGAAATGTCCTTTAGAATTTCTTTCTTAGGGGGAACCACTTTTCCCACCCGGTTCATGGTAAAGACGTACTGTGCCATAGGATCCTCTGAGCATTGGCTGATGCAGCCCACCGCGCGGCGTACTGCGTTCAATTCATCCGGAGGCGGAGTGTACAACAGTCAGCGGCGGCTGACATCGGGTGCGCGCGTAGCTGAGAGGCAATTTCAGGATCAGAAGGCGCGCTTTCCGGCAAATTTTATTCAACAGCGCATGAGATATTATCAGGTGACAGCAGGCTCGGCGGGCGCTTTAATGCCGGGCATTATTTACACGACAGACGCCACGGAGTTTTACCCATGTTCAATACCTCTATGCGCATTGCCGATTATGATGCAGACCTGTGGGCTGCAATGGAAGGCGAACGCCACCGGCAGGAAGAGCATATCGAGCTGATCGCATCAGAGAATTATACCAGCCCGCGGGTCATGCAGGCTCAGGGCTCTCAATTGACCAACAAATATGCCGAGGGCTACCCGGGCAAGCGCTACTATGGCGGCTGTGAATATGTCGACGTGGTGGAAAATCTGGCCATTGAGCGGGCCAAGGCCCTGTTCGGTGCCGGCTATGCCAATGTGCAGCCGCACTCCGGGTCACAGGCCAATGCGGCCGTGTTCATGGCACTGTGCAAGCCGGGTGACACCATCCTCGGCATGAGCCTGGCTCACGGTGGTCACCTGACACATGGTGCTTCGGTCTCCTTCTCCGGACGTATCTACAATGCTGTGCAGTATGGGTTGAACGCCGATAGCGGTGAAATCGACTATGACGAAGTGGAACGGCTGGCACTGGAGCACCGACCGCGCATGATCGTCGCCGGCTTCTCGGCCTATTCCCGGGTGATTGACTGGGCCCGTTTCCGCGCCATTGCGGACCGCATTGACGCCTGGCTGCTGGTGGATATGGCGCATGTCGCCGGTCTGGTCGCCGCCGGTGTTTACCCCAGCCCGGTGCCCTACGCCGATGTGGTCACCACAACAACCCACAAGACACTGGGTGGCCCGCGTGGTGGTCTGATTCTGGCGCGTGAGGACGAGGAGCTTAACAAAAAGCTGAACTTCTCCGTGTTCCCGGAGAGCCAGGGCGGCCCGCTGATGCATATCATTGCGGCCAAGGCGGTCTGCTTCAAGGAAGCGATGGAAGAGGACTTCCGGGACTACCAGCAACAGGTGGTAGCCAATGCACGGGCCATGGCCGAGACCTTTATTGGGCGGGGCATTAATATTGTCTCCGGCGGTACCGATGATCATCTGTTTCTGGTTGATCTGATCGGCAAGGACTACACCGGCAAGGATGCAGATGCAGCGCTGGGCGAAGCCAATATCACCGTCAACAAGAATGCGGTGCCCAACGACCCGCGCTCACCCTTTGTCACGTCAGGTCTGCGCATCGGCACACCTGCGATAACCCGCCGCGGTTTCGGCGAGCAGCAGTGCCGTGATCTGACCCACTGGATCTGCGATGTGCTGGAAGGTCTGGAGCAGGGCAATGCCGCGGATGCCGTTGCCAGCGTCAAGGCCAAGGTGCTCAAGATCTGTGCGGATTATCCGGTTTATCGGGCGGAATGATTTTTAGTCGACGGTAGACAGTGCACAGTGGGTATTCGTCGACAGATGACGGTCGACAGTAGACAGTGAGGGTTTGACAGCCTTAAGTGGTTTGGCAACGATTATTCTGTCTTCTGTCTTCTGTCTTCTGTCTTCTGTCTTCTGTCTTCTGTCTTCTG
>NZ_JAIUMC010000023.1 GCF_022565775.1 Natronospirillum sp. | reverse complement strand
GACCGGGCCAGAGATATGGTGGTGCAGCAGGGTGCTGCTCCGGATGGTCGCAGTCTGGTGCTGAACCAGATTCCCGGCCCTCTGAGCCTCACTATTTCCGATTACAGTTCAACGGTCTGGGCACTGACCGATCAGCCGGGTGATCCTGATGCCGGCTTCTCGGGTGATGGCCAGTTGAATGTGCAATTTGGGGGCAGCTCTGAGGCCGATCCTGCTGGCTTGGCGCTGTTCGTCGACGCAAACTTCATCCCTGATCTATTGATCGGGGCAACGAGTGTTTTCGACGACAATTGGGCGGTCGCGCTACATGAGCCACTGACGGGTGCGCTGCTGGACTCGGAGAACGAAGTTCTGACCGAGGCTTTGCTCGGTCCGGGAGATACTGGTACTGCCCATGCCGCGACGGGCGCCGCGCAGTGGGGCTTTGTCATGGGATGGCGTACAGTGGGTGGCAATGATGAGGGACTGGTAGCCGCCTATTCGGGAGGCTCGAATGCGGTGCCAAACGGGACTATCTTGGGTGGTACGTTCCCGGGTATCCCCGGCGGACTGGGTCTGCAGAGCCGAGCCCTGGATGGCACAGTGTTGTTGGAACAGTCCGGCTTTGACTTTGTCGCCAACCTGATTACGCTGGTGCACTATTTCCAGTGGGACGGGGATGAGCAGGTCAGTCATCAGACCCATCTGGTGCGGATTTCGGAAGAGAGCACCGCTGAGAACACCGCAGTCCTGTCCGATCTGGATGGTGAACGGCCGCTGGCCGTGTCGCAGTTCAGAATCACCAACGAAGAAGGCAGTGGTCCTGAAGACTCACTGATTCTGGTGGCGACCCTCACACCGGACAACACGATTCGGGTATCCGCTTATGAAGTGGACACTGCGTCCGGGATCGAGATCCTGGCTGACGCCGTCTGGGATATCGCTGTTGATGGTTTGCAAACCAACGACCTGAATGACATTGCGCTGTCTGAAACGCTTTTCACTGATCCGCTGACTCGGCATATCTATGTGGGTGGGTCGACTGCGTCGGGGCAACCCCTTCTGGTGGCCCTGGACCCCAGTGACGGCCTCGAGCATCAGCGCTGGAGCGGTCGCGACCTCGGGCTGAAGGCCTATGGTCACGTGGTGTCCGCCCAACCGGTGACCCCCATATATGAACAACCGGATTTTTTCATTGAGCCAGTGACGCATCTGCAAGTGCTGATTGATGCCTACGTGGATGGCCGGTGGCAGAGTCTGGTCAAGCGAATTCCCTTTGTTGCATTGGTGGACTAGTCGCCAAGGCCAACGGCGAAACCGCGGGAGTAAAGAGATGAGTCGAGTTGCATCCTTACTGCTGATATCAGGTCTGGCGCTGCTGGTGGCCTGTCAGGAGGTCAGCCAAAATGCTTCGGAGTCGGCCAAGACGGAAACGACATGGAACCCGGTGCCGGTTCAGGCTCGTTTTGATGAATTGAACCCGGATGCTGCTACCGGTGAATTTCTTCACCCGGAGCCTGATTCTGAGGTGTCCGGAAACCTGCGTTTTCATATTCGTGCAGCCGCCGATGAAGCGATTGAGCAGGTCTATATCGGGTTCGGTGAGCCGGAAACCGGTCAGGCCTTTCAGTTGTGTGATGAGACCTGTTCGGACAATGGTGAACTCGAAGGCTGGGTATCAGGCTTGAATCCTGCCCGCTTCGGGCTGGACCCGGGTGAGCTGGACGTTCTGCTGCTTGTTCAGACCAGTGCCGGAACAGCACTGGTCGATGACATGACCCTGCAATGGCAGGTGCCGGCAATTTCCCTGGATAACGTTACTCTGGACACCGATGGTGTAGCAGAGGTCACCTGGGTAACCGAAGGCGACTACTCCCATTTCAACATTCATGCGGCGGGTGTCCAGACACAGTCCGTCAATAATGCCCGTGCAGCGGACATCCAGTGGCTATCACTCGGCAATGCGGGCTCATCAGGGTCAATCACCCTCGATGCAGAGGACATTGATGACTGGGTAACCTTCTGGGTCGAAGGGGTTGGTTCTGACGGGGTGTCCGGGGTCAGCGACCTGATTGCCGTGGAGGCCGCGCTTCTGGTGTCCGAAATCAGCACCCTGTCGCGAGACTATCAATGGTTCACTGACCTGACCGAGGCGGTAACGGTCGATGCCGTAAATGGGTTGCTTGTTGGCGCTGTCGACAGCAGTGGGGCCGATTTGTCGATAGATATTGAATCAACCCTGTTGCTCAGTGGCAGTGGTGGCCTGGAAGTCGAGGCCGACGGCAGCTTCATTTACGTGCCGGAGCCAGGCGACACCCTGGTGGAGTTTCAGTTTGAAGTGACTAACGGGGCCCAGTCGGTAGCTGAAACGGCCAGTCTGGCGTTGATCGATATTTCGCTGGATACCGCCGCTATCTGTACAGGTTTGCCGACCACCCTGACCGCAGGTCAGACGGTGAACTGGGAGCTGGACCCTTACGACAGTATGGGCTCTGGTGCAGAGTTTTCTTTGTCTGGCTCACCCGGTGGCGGGCTCGGGCTGTCAGTGAGCGGCACCACGGCGACCTTCAATTCACCGACATCCGGGCTCTACAGTGACATCACGCTGCAGGCCACCAATGCGCTCGGCAGTGAGGATTCACTCGGGCCCTTTACCATTGAGGTTTTACCCGGCACTTCCGGTGATGCGCTGGCGCCCTGGGAAGGCATTTTTCAACCGCAGCGCATGATTCCGGCAGAAAACGGTGCGCTGCTCGCTGCCGGCAATTTGCAGCGTACCGGGCAGCCGGACCAATTGCTGGTGGCCCGCATTCTCGCCAACGGGCAGCTTGATTCCGCCTTTGGCACCGGTGGGTATGTGACCAAGGATCTGCCGGTGACCACGCTGGAACCCCCGGTCATTGCCGATGTGGTCGCCGCAGATGCCTCCAGAACGGCTGTGGTGCGGGACATGGTGCTGGACCGGGACGCGCTTTATGTCTGGGGTGCGGTTGAACGTGACGATGGCGACACCGATTGGCTGAGTCCACTTATGGTCAAGCTGGATCGGAGCACGGGCGATCCGGTCACTGCGTTTGCGGATGACGGCCTCTGGACAGCGGAATTCGACGATGAGGTGGCCCCGGTCAACCATGAAGCGGGCGCTTTCATGGTTGAGAGCTCGGAGCAGGCACTGCTGGCCGTGAACGAGCTGACAGCGGATCGCCGGCCAGCCGACATGATGCTGTACCGCATCGAGACTGTATCCGGCCCCGATTTGGCCGAAGATGAACTGGCTGGCAACCCGTCGTCTGTGGCGCTGGGCAACCGCAACACAGTGTTGCGTCCGCAGAAAATCATCCTTGGGCCAGAACCGGATTCTTTCATGCTGCTGTCTCAGGCCCTGTCTCCTTTTGTAACCACTGGCGAGCTGCATGTGACCTGGCATGACAACGAAGGAGAGGTTCTGGCCGGATACGGCGTGGAGGCTGGCGGCAATAATCTGGGTTATCAGTTGCTCTTCCCGACACCGACCAGCCGTGACCCCACGGTCACCGAAGCTGTGCTTACGGATGACGGGCGCCTGTTCATGACTGGACAGTTGGTGACTGCAGACGGGTTCGATCGGCGGATTTACCTTATTGAAATGCATATTGACTATGCGCAGGAGAGTGAAAACGATCTGCTGCTCCAACTGACACTGGGTGATTTGTCTGCAGGTAATCTGACAGCACTTGGAATGCAGCCGGGAGCTGACCGAGGGGTAGAGCTGGCGTATTTGAACGAAAATGATGCGCGGCTTTATGTTGAGCGTTTCCCGGCCTCCAATGAGCGCGATGAAGCCGCTCAGCGCAGCGCTGATTTGCCGGGGGCGGTCATTCCGATGCCAGTGGCGGCGGTGGCCCCCAATGGCGACTTCCGCTATTTGCACAGCCACCCGAGCGCGCCGCAGGCGCTGCAACTGAGCGAACCAACGGCGCGCTCTGTGGCCGAGTATCAGCCTTTCGACGAGAACTGCGGCATTGTATCGCGCTTTAACGCTGGTGAGGTGGCGATGGCACCACGGCTGAGGGACTTTGCAATGTCTGGAGGTGACTTGCTGGTCTCGTTGCGCAGCGTGTCCGGTTGGCGCGTCGACCGACTTGCAGATGGCTTGAATCCTGTCGGACTGACACGCGGCGACTCCTTTGTGCGTGAGTTCCCCGAAGAAGGTGGGGGAGTGATTGCAGAAGCGCTTGCGACAGATTCGACTGGACGTCTGCTGGTCATGGGAGGAGCTCCGGGCGGCAGTACCAATCTGATCATTCGCCGATACGAGGCATCAGGTGAACAGGATATGGATTTCGGCGTTGAAGGCGGTGAGGTGGTCGTAACGGGGGCGTCACCCTCGCTGGTGCTGGACAGCCAGGACCGTGCCCATTATGCGTTTACCGAATCCGGTCAGCTGTCTGTCTTCAGACTCACCGAAGATGGCCAGCCTGACGAGTCTGGCAGCTACATGATGGACAAATCTTACATGCGATTGCTGATGGACAGTCAGGACCGTCTCTACGCTCTGCTCCAGGGTGATGCGATCGAAGTGGTACGCTTCAACCCTGACCTCACCCTGGACACCAGCTTCGGCGACGGCGGCAGTTGGTTGACTCCGGAAAATATCAGCCTGACCGGTGCCATGATTGACAGCAATGACCGTGTCGTCCTGTATACCGGGTTTGGCGCAGGGGTTGAGCCGGTCAATATCTTTGTTCTGGATCAGTCAGGTGCCCCTGATCCGACCTTCGCAAGCAATGGTGTACTGGAACTGGAGTCGGCAGCGCCTGCATTGTTTGAAGACCAGGGACACCGCTATCCCATTGTCGAATTCAACGAGCATTTTTATTTCGCGGTGAATGAAGTGGATGCTGGATTTGCCGTCAGGCGCGTGTCATTGCAGGGTGATCCGGACACCGGTTGGGGCAACCTCGGTAGTGCGCCGGTCGCAGAGCCCATCCGTTCGGACGCACAGGACATCAGTGGGATGGTGGTTGCCGGAGACCGGGTAGGGGTCATGTGGGAAGGAGTCTATGCCTCCGGTCTCACCTGGTTGAATGACATCGGATATCCGGAAACAACGCGCTGGTTCGGGCCGCTGGAGGGAGATCGCGCCACTGCCCTTGAAACCACTGCCAATGGGCGCCTGTTGCTGCTGAACACGCTGGAAAACCAAGATTTGGGCAGTGACCCTGGTACCCTCTGGGGTATCCGTGCCGACGGGAGCAATATTGAGGGCTTTGGCCAGCAAGACCCCGCTCTGGGTGAACTGGGTACGCTTGAGACTGATCCCGCTTTTAGCCCGATTGGTACTGTCACCAGTGCCTATGGGTTCTTCAGCCTGCCCGGGACAGATGTTGCGGAAGGTCCCGAATGGCGACACGACTTCTATGGCCTGCGCGATGTGCTGGACGGTGACACTGCCGTTGATTCGTTGTTCGATTTGGTGGGTTCATTGTTCGAGCTGTTTCCTGAAGAGTCGTTTGTTACCGCATTGTCTGAGAGACCAGGCAACCAGGGGGTCATCGGAGGTTACTCCTATCAAGAGGGAGCCATGAGTGCTGACAATCATCTCGCACTGGTGGATCGGTTTGGTCAGGCCGGTGCTGGATTGACTCTGGATCCGACCAACGATTATCCAAACGGACAACCTTTCGAGACTCGAGACGTGGGTACAGACGCCCGGGGCCGGGTCTACCTGCTGTTGCAGCAACTGTTTCCTGAAGACCTCGTGGCTGTCGGTCGTTTCGTTGAGGACGCCGCCGGAGAACTGGAGCTGGACACGTCGTTTAGCAGCCCGGACGGCTGGAATTTTGGGGACGGTACAGGTGTTCCGCATGTCATGGCCGTCAGCGCAGAAGGTGAGGTTTCAGTTGCCCGCACCGACTCGGATGGCGATGCAGGGGTTATCCGTTTCACGTCACTGGGAGATTTGGACAATGACTGGGGTGATGGTGGCGTGGCGTCACTGTCGGGGCCCGATTTCGATAGTATTGCCGCGCTGCACAAGGACAAGTCCGGCGCCTTGTTCCTGGGTGGACAAATTGATGGCAGACCCACTGTCGTGCGCGTCAATCAGGCCGGCAGTGAAACTCATCGCTGGGGCGGTGAACTGCTCGGAAGAACGCGGATCGGGTCAGTAGCCGATTTTGCCGAAGATCCGCGTGGCCACTTGCATGTTCTGGTCGATGCTTACCATCAGGGCGTTTGGCAATCCCGTGTTGTTCGATTGCCTGTCACCCTGGTGCCCGAGTCAGGGCAGATCAACTGAATGAACTGGAGTCCTCCGACGAATCGTCCTTGCGTCGCACTCGCTGCAGAGCTTCATGCTCCAGTTGCCGGGCTCTCTCTCGGCTGATGCCCAACTGGTCGGCTATTTCCCGATAGCCGACGGCATCCTTCTGTTCGATCCCGTAGCGCAGCGCAAGTACCTGTAACAGGCGGTCGGGAAGGTCCTGCGTCAGCTGGTTGACCAGACGGCGTGCATCCAGTTGCTGCTGGGGCAGATGGCTGTCTTCGTCCTGCAGGTGCAGCGTGACGTCCGGGTCGTCCAGTGACAGCGTCTCGCGAAACGCGCCTATGCCATCGCCCAGCGATGCGTAAGTGGGTGCCGAGTCTTCACCTTCATGACTCTGTTCCAGCGCTTTGCGTTCCTGCCAGGCTCGGTTGAGCGCACTGAGCGGCGTGCGCACGGTATGCGACTTCTGCTTCAGGGCCAGGGTGATGGATTGCTCGATCCAGAAGTGGGCATAGGTCGAGAAGCGATAATTCTTGCGCGGATCAAAGAGATCCACGGCTCGCATCAGACCTACATTGCCTTCCATGATCAGATCACTGTAATCCAGGCCGCGCGGTGACTTGCGATGCGCGATGCGGATCACCATGCGCTGATTGTGCAGCAGCAGCTTTTCGCGCAACTTCAGTACTCTGGTGCGTCGACGTGCGAGCCCGGGGTGACCCTCGGCATCGTCTTCAGTATCGGCCAGCCAGGCGGCATAGCTGTCTTGGGCGGTCAGCCACAAGGGCACCTCGCCGTTTCTGAACTGTCGCAGTGTCTCGCGACATTGGCGCAGATAGATCGACCATGGTTGCCCCGACCAGCTTTGCAGGCGCACTGCCGCGTTGGCCAGTTGCCAGAGCATACGCCGTTGTTGCTCGGCAGGCAGTGCCGGATGCCGAGCAGCCATTTCAGAGTACCAGACAGCATTTTCATCATACATCGCTAAGTACCAAACCAAATGGGTATATACCTACGTATGTTCTAAACGTGACATGAGATCACTTGATGCCCATAAATCGTACGGATAACGAGACATGAATGAGACAGCCTTATTATTCAGCATGGCCGAAACCAGTCGTCGTACGGGAGTCAGTACTGCCACTCTGCGCAAGTGGGCGGCCAGGTATGACATTGACGCCAGCCATCGTTCCCCCGGCGGACACCGCCTTTACAGTGAATCTGATCTGGAACGCCTGCAGCGTATCGGTGAACTGAAAGCCCGCGGCTGGAATCTGGCCGACCTTGCGGCGCTCAGCACAGATGATTTACGGCGCATGAGCCCGTTGGATTCCTCAGAAGACATTCCAGCCCGAATTTGTTTCTGCGGCACCAGAATTGTGGGTGAGTTTGCCCCCTGGTTTGCAGAGCGTGCACGCACCCTGGAGGAAGTAGAGGTCAGCCTGGCAACAGGCGTCCTGGTTTGGGAGGTCGGCTCCCTGAGTGATCAGCATGTGGCACGGATTCAGCGCCTCACGCAATCAGGCGTTCCCGTACTACTGGTTTATCATTATGCGCTCGGAAGGCGCTTGCAGCAACTGGAAGCCATGGGTGTGCAAACCCAATCTGGACCCCTTGACTGGGCAACCCTGATGCACTGGCTGCTGCAACAGACTCCAAAGGCCCGTTATTCCGACCAGGATCTGGAAGCCCTGATCCGGGCGACGCCGGAGTTGCCCTGTGAATGTCCGCGCCACCTTGCAGAGCTGTTGGTGAGGCTGCGCGGGTTTGCGGCCTACTGCCAGCAATGCAGCCTCGACTCGCCGGAACAGGCCGATCTGCATCAACGCCTCTTTCACTGGACGCAGGCTGCCCAGCGTCCGCTCGAAAGCGGGCTGCAGGCGGTGATCGAGCATGACAACCTCGACTGGCCACAGAAGGACAGCGCCTGACCTTCAGTGAGCGGGCAGCTCACAGGTTGGCGATACGGTCGCGCTGCTCAGTCAATTGGGACAGGGAGCGCGACAGCTGAGCTGCCTTGGCCTTTTCCTTGTCGACGACGTCGGCAGGCGCATTGGCGGTAAATTTCTCGTTGCCGAGTTTGCCTTCGATGCGCTTGAGTTCTTTCTCGGCTTTGTCGATTTCCTTGCTCAGTCGACTCAGCTCTGCCTCCACATCAATCAGCCCGGCCATGGGGACCAGAATGCGCAGATCGCCAACCAGTTGTGTGGCCGATACCGGCGCGTCGTCGTCGGGTTCCAGCCAGGTGATGCTGTCTAGCTTGGCCAGCCGGGTCAGGAAGGCTCGGTTGGCATCCAGGCGTTCACGATCAGCGCTGCTGCCTTTCTGGAACAGCACCGGCAGAGCCTTTGCCGGCGGGATATTCATCTCGCCCCGGATGTTGCGAATACCGACTATTACCCCTTTTACCCACTCGATATCGGCCTCGGCGGTCGTATCCCGCTTGCTGTCATCAGGCTCCGGATAGGCCTGCAACATGATGGTATCGCCCTCGGCGCCGGCCAGGTCGCGGATGGACTGCCAGATCTCTTCGGTGATGAACGGCATGATGGGGTGCGCCAGGCGCAAGATGGCTTCCAGTACACGGATCAGTGTACGACGGGTGCCGCGCAATTGAGCCTCGCTGGCCGTCTCGTCCCAGAATACCGGCTTGCTCAATTCAAGGTACCAGTCGCAGTATTCATGCCACACAAAGTCATACAGCGCCTGGCTGGCCATGTCGAAGCGGTACTGATTGAAATGCTGGTTGATCTCGGTTTCCACCGCTTGCAGGCGTGAGCGAATCCAGCGATCGGCGAGCGACAGGCTGATGTCCGCATGGGCATCCAACTGGCCACAGTCGAGCGCTTCTCCGTCCTCAGTCCGCGTATTCATCTGCACATAGCGCGCGGCGTTCCACAGCTTGTTGCAGAAGTTGCGGTAGCCTTCGAGTCGCTTGACGTCGAATTTCACGTCGCGTCCGGTCGAAGCCAGAGAGGTCAGGGTGAAACGCAGCGCATCGGTGCCGCTGGGTTCGAAGCCAGCGGGGAACGATTTGCGCGTTGCCTTCTCGATTTTCGCCGCCAGCTTGGGCTGCATCAGGCCGTCGGTGCGTTTGGCGACCAGGTCGTCAGCACTGATGCCATCGATCAGGTCGATCGGGTCGATGACATTGCCCTTGGACTTGGACATCTTCTGGCCGTTTTCATCGCGAATCAAACCCGTGACATAGACCTGGTGGAAAGGCACCTGAGGCGTTCCATCGTCATTCTTGATGAAATGCAGCGTCAGCATGATCATGCGCGCCACCCAGAAGAAGATGATATCGAAGCCGGTGACCAGCACGCTGGTCGGATGGAACGTCTTCAGTTCCGGTGTCTTATCCGGCCAACCGAGGGTAGAGAAGGTCCACAGGCCCGAGCTGAACCAGGTATCCAGTACATCTTCATCGCGCGTCAGCACGAGATCGTCGGCAAGGCTGTGCTTCTCGCGCACCTCTGCCTCGCTGCGGCCTACATAGACATTGCCCTCGGCATCATACCAGGCCGGAATCTGGTGGCCCCACCAGAGCTGGCGGGAGATGCACCAGTCCTGAATGTCGCGCATCCAGGCAAAGTAGGTGTTTTCCCATTGTTTGGGTACAAACTGGATATCACCGTCCTCGACTGCCTTGATTGCGGGCTGAGCCAGGGTTTTGGCATCGACATACCACTGATCGGTCAGCCAGGGCTCCACCACCACACCGGAACGGTCACCGTAGGGTGCCATCATGGTGTGGTCGGCCACCTTGTCGAGCAGACCCAGATTGTCGAAGGCAGCGACGATGGCCTTCCGTGCGGCATAGCGGTCCAGGCTCGCATACTCGGCAGGCAGGGTCGGGTCGGTATCGTCGCGCGGTGTGCCGTCATAATTGAAGACCTCGGCCACGGGCAGTATGTGGGCATTCTCGTCCAGCACATTGACCAGGGCGACGCCATGACGCTTGCCGACCTGATAGTCGTTGAAGTCGTGGGCCGGGGTGATCTTGACGCAGCCTGAGCCGAACTCGGCATCGACATAGTCATCAGCAATAATGGGAATGCGTCGATTGACCAGAGGCAGATCGACAAATCTCCCGATCAGGCTGGCATAGCGTTCATCCTCAGGATGCACGGCTACGGCCGTATCGCCGAGCATGGTTTCGGGGCGGGTAGTGGCAACGATCAGATAATTTTTGCCGTCGGCCGTTTTGGCGCCATCGGCCAGCGGATAGCGGAAGTGCCACAGGTGGCCTTGCTCTTCACGGTTTTCCACTTCCAGATCAGAGATGGCGGTATGCAGTTTCGGGTCCCAGTTGACCAGCCGCTTGCCGCGATAGATCAGGCCTTCGTCATACAGTCGGACAAACACTTCTTTCACGGCATTGGACAGACCGTCATCCATGGTGAAGCGTTCGCGCGACCAGTCGACCGAATCGCCGAGGTGGCGCATCTGCCGGGTGATGGTGCCACCGGATTCGGCCTTCCATTCCCAGACCTTGTCGATGAAGGCTTCGCGGCCCAGGTCGTGGCGGTTCTTGCCCTCGGCAGCCAGTTTGCGCTCAACCACCATCTGGGTGGCGATGCCGGCATGGTCACTGCCGGGTTGCCACAGGGTGTTGTCACCCTTCATCCGGTGATAGCGGGTCAGGGCATCCATGATGGTGTGCTGAAAGGCATGGCCCATGTGCAGACTGCCGGTGACATTGGGCGGCGGAATCATGATGCTGTAGGGCTGGCCCTCGCCACTGGGCTGAAACCAGTTGTTTTTCTCCCAGCGCTGGTAGTGCTTCTGCTCAATGTCTTTCGGCGAATAGGTCTTGTCCATGGATAAACGGCCTGACGTCGCTAAGTGGTTGAAATGAAAGGGTGAAGTATAACGGTTTGCAGAGTGCAACGCATCCACCAGCCAAGTGGACATTTCGTGGTTGAGCTGAAGAGTTTGCAATCATCTACATCCGAGCGCTTGCTGAGGATTCTGGCGTTGAGGCGGCAATGCCCATGGTCTCAACATGCCGAAACACTAGACAGCACCAGCTACACGCGGTGGTTTTTCAATGGGTAGCCCCGTTCCTGATAGAAGCGGTAGTGATCGCGCTTGGCGGACTTGAGTTCGGCGTCTTCGAAGACCACCTCAATCAATCGGTCAAAGCGGGAGAATGCCCCGGACTGACCGCGAGAAAGACTGATCATGATGTCATGGTGACCGGCACAGTCGTCGTCGCTGGTCAGATTGACCCTGGCTTCGCCCTCGGCCAGCGGCTGGTGTGGAATGAAGGCTTCGGGGCGGAATGACCACAGGCGATCATTGAGCGCCGGCAGCCATTCCTCGTCGCAGTACAGCAGCACCGCATGGCCGGCTTTCCAGGCTTTTTCAGTGAGGCGGCAGACATAGTCAGCCGCCTCATTGAAGTGTTCACACGGCAGAATGTGAAAGTCGATACGGGTCATTTCAGCCTGTCAGTTGGGTTCGATCTTGGCCTGGTCACGTGCTGTCTCTTCGCGTCGGGTAAGCCTGCGATAGAACAGCGTCACCACGGTTGAGTTGAGCACGATGAACAGCGAGTAAAGCACCGGCATCAGCAGTACCAGTTGCTGCAGCTCGCCCGAGAACGCAATAGTGACAATCAACGCCGCCAGCGGACCATTCTGAATGCCGGTCTCCAATGATACCGTGCGCGCCTTCTGTGGTGCCAGGCGCAATACTCTGGCAAACACGTAGCCGAAGGCAAAGCCTATCAGGCCGACAAGAATCACCGCAAAAAATACCTGCCAGGGTGTATCCAGCAGCAACTGCCAGTTGCGTGGCGCCCAGGTAACCACCAGGAAGACGATGACAAAGACACCGATCAGGCTGCCGATCAGTTCGATCACGGCACCGATATTGGCATTCTTGCGCCGCAGCCACATGCCCAGCAGCGTGGGGATCAGCAGCACAAACAGCAGGGCGATGACTTCACCGGGCGGAATGCGCAGGCTGTCATCGACGCCTGATGTGTAGAACTCCATCAGCAGTGGCACCATGATGATGGCCGCCAGTGTCGAGCAGACAGTCATGATGATACTCAGGCTGAGCAAACTCTTTGAAAAGTAGGCAAAGATGTTGGAGGTGGTGCCACCGGGCATACAGCCGATCAGCACCAGACCGACTGTTTGCGGCCCTGTAAGCCCGAGCAGCCGGGCCAGCAGAAAAGCAATCAACGGCATCAACAGATATTGCGATGCGAAGCCTACGGCAACCGCCTGCGGACTGCGCAGCGACAGCCTGAAATCCTTGAAGGTCAGTGACGACCCCATACCCAGCATGATGACGATCATCATGACCGCAAGCAGGGTTTCTTCCAATGGACTCAACATAGTCAGATTCTCCAGTCAGCGCATTCAGGCCTTGGTTTGAGAAGGGTCGCGCAGTTCTTTGCGCAGTACTTTACCCACCGGGGTTTTGGGCAGGTCGTCTCTGAACTCGACCTTCTTGGGCACCTTGTACGCCGCCAGCTCCTTCCGGCAATGGGCAATCACATCCTGCGCCGACAGACCTTCTTCACGGAGTACGACAAAGGCTTTTACCGCCTCACCTGTTTGTTCATCGGGGATGCCGATGACCGCAGATTCCTGTACCTGCGGCAAGCGGGCGATACAGTCTTCGACTTCATTCGGATACACGTTGAAGCCGCTGACCAGGACCATATCCTTTTTGCGATCGACAATCCGGAAATGGCCATCGGCTTCCATGACCGCGACATCACCGGTATAGAACCAGCCGTCCTTGATCGACTTGTCGGTTTCTTCCGGCCGGTTCCAGTAGCCCGTCATGACCTGCGGGCCCTTGACCACCAGTTCACCTGGCTCACCCAGCGGTACCGTCTGACCCTCGTCATCGACCAGTCTCACCTGTGTATTGGGTGCGGGCACCCCGATGCTGTCGGGTCGTTCCGTGCCAATCAGGTTGAAACAGACCACCGGCGAAGTTTCGGTCAGGCCATAGCCTTCAGAAATAGGCTTTCCGACAACTGACATCCAGCGCTCGGCAACCGCCTTGTGCAGCGCAGTACCCCCGGCCAGAGCCACCTTCATGTTGGGTGGCGGGTAGACGGTAAACCATTCTTCATTGAGCAGGGCGTTGTACAGGGTGTTGACTCCGGAAATCCAGCTTATGGGATAGTTGTCGAAGGCGCGCTGACAGTTCTTGATCGGCCGCGGGCTAGGCACCAGCACGTTGTGGGCGCCGCTGTAGTAGAAGGCCAGCAGGTTAACTGTGAAAGCAAAGATGTGGTACATCGGCAAGGCCGTGAGAATGCACTCTTCTCCACTGGCGATGTGGCGGCCGGTCAGCGTGTCGACCTGCTCGAGGTTCGACAGCAGATTGCCGTGAGTAAGCACAGCGCCCTTGCTCACCCCTGTGGTGCCGCCGGTATATTGCAGCACCGCCATATCGTCGCGCTTGAGAGACTGCCAGTAGTCCTCGACCTTGATGTTCTGACTGTCACGCAGTTTTCTGCCTTCATTGATTACACTTTCGATATCAAGGGCGTCCATCGAGTGTTTGGGCAGTACCCGGTTCCAGTATTTCATGACCAGATGCAGCACGCTTTTGACGACCGGCGGGAACCATTGCGCCATATGGGTGAGGACCACAGTGCGAACCGGCGTATTGGGAACCACATCCTGCGCCTTGTCGGCAAACAGGTTGGCAATAATCAGGACTTCTGCCCCGCTGTCATTGAACTGGTGTTCCATCTCGCGGCGGGTGTACAGCGGGTTCACATTGACCAGCACGCATCCGGCCTTCAGCACGCCAAAGGCGACTACCGGCAGGGTGAGGCAGTTGGGCATCTGCACGGCGACTCGGGTACCCGGTTCCAGCTTGAGACCGGCGCGCAGCCAGACGGCAAACGCATCCGACTTGTCTTCCACCTGGCGATAGGTCAGGCGCCCGGCCATGCCGTTGGGCATACAGGTGGTGAAGGCCACCTTGTCGGCCCATTGTTCCCCAGCCTGGCTGAGTAGTTCGGGCAGGCTGGCAGCGTTTACCAGGCGGGCTTCCGGCTCGCGATGGGCCTCGGCATAATGCGCGGACCAGGGAGCCGCATCATAGACTTGATCATGCGACATTTGACGTTCTCTTTTTATTGATTTTCGGGGGCTGTAAGACACAGACCAATGTCCAGCATCTTAGCCTGAGTGCCAGTGGTCGACCAGTGCTGTGGAGAATAATTCACAAATAATGGCTGTGCAGGTCGCTCTGATGCTCCGGGCATGGCCAGAAGCGCTATTGCAGCAACTCCAGGGCGCTCAAGGACAGGGTGCCGTCCTGCCAGGCCCGGAAGTCACTGAACGCACAGTAGTAGACCGAACCAAGGGTGTCCGGACGGCCTCGCAACGCCATGCGCGCACAGTCTTTCGGCCGGCGATAGCGGCCAGCGATCCAGTGCAGTTGATCACCTTCGCGACGCAGCAGGGCCCATCGGTAGTCTTTCAGTTGGTAGTCGGGGTTGGCGGTGATGGTCGGTTCGACATTCAGCAGGCGCATCTGGCGTTGCCATGCAGGGCCATGGCCTGTGCCTGGGCCAGCAAGCGCGTGGGCGATTTCATGCAGGAGTGTTTCGCGCGCTTGCGCCATGCTGCCGGCTTCTGCATGTGGCCGTGAAAGCTCGATCCGGCGCTCGCTGTAGCGGCAAAGGCCAAGGGTTCGGCGCTGTCTGTTGAAACTGAACTGCCAGCCCGGAAGGTAACGGGCCATCAGCGAATCAGCCAGCATCTGGACCGATTGCAGCTTGGACTGCTGTTCGTCTGCTGCAACCGGTGGTTCACTGTCTGCTGTCAACCGTCTACTTTCGACCGTCATGCGTCCAGCTCACAGCCAGGTTCCTAATTTCCGGAATAACGCTGAAAGACCAGGGTCGAGTTGGTACCACCAAAGCCGAAACTGTTCGACATGACCCGGTTCAGCGTCACACCTTCACGGGTTTCCGTCAGGATGTTGCAGCCTTCGGCATTGGGGTCCAGGGTGTCGACATTGGCCGACCCGGCAATGAAGTTGTTCTGCAGCATCAACAGCGAGTAGATGGCTTCCTGCACACCGGTAGCCCCCAGTGAGTGGCCAGTCAGCGACTTGGTTGACGCCACCAGTGGCACCTTGCGTCCGGCAAAGGCTTCCCTGACGGCCCCCAGTTCTGCCGTATCACCGGCCGGGGTGCTGGTGCCGTGCGCATTGATATAGTCGATGTCGCCTTCCACCGTGCTCATGGCCTGCTGCATGCATCGGATGGCGCCTTCACCGCTGGGGGCGACCATATTGTAGCCGTCCGAGGTGGCGCCATAGCCTACCAGCTCTGCAATGATGGTAGCGCCCCGAGCCTTGGCGTGCTCCAGTTCTTCCAGCACCAGCATGCCACCACCACCGGCGATAACGAAGCCGTCGCGGTCAGCGTCATAGGGGCGGGAGGCTTTTTCGGGCGTTTCATTGTATTTGGTCGACAGGGCGCCCATGGCATCGAACAGGCTGGACAGGGTCCAGTGTTCCTCTTCGCCGCCACCGGCAAAGACGATGTCCTGCTTGCCCAGTTGAATCTGCTCCATTGCATTGCCAATGCAGTGGGCACTGGTGGCGCAGGCTGAAGTGATCGAATAGTTGATGCCCTTGATCTTGAAGGGCGTCGCCAGGCAGGCCGATACCGTACTGCCCATGGTCTGGGTCACCCGGTAAGGGCCTACACGCTTCAGTCCTTTGTCGCGCAGCGCGTCAGCCGCTTCGACCTGATTGGCCGACGACGCACCACCAGAGCCGGCAATCAGTCCGACACGGGGGTGGGAGTATTCGGCTTCGGTGAGCCCGGCCTGCTCAATGGCCTTGGCCATGCTGTAATAGGCATAGGCGGCAGCATCGCCCATGAAGCGCAATGTCTTGCGATCAATGTGCTCCTGCAGGTCGAGTTCGGGGCGGCCGGCAACGTGGCTGCGCATCCCGTGTGTCTGATATTCCTCGACGTTGCGGATGCCGGACTTCATTTGGCGCAGGCTCTCTGTCACTGTCTCCAGGTCATTGCCCAGACAGGATGCGATACCCATACCTGTGACGACTACACGACGCATATCAGCCCTCCATCTGACCGGACGTGAAGAGTCCAACACGCAGGTCTTTAGCGGTATAAATTATTTTGCCGTCCACTTCGACGGTGCCGTCGGCAATACCCATTACGAGTTTGCGTTCGATCACGCGCTTCATCTGTATATTGTAGCGGACCAGCTTGTTTTCCGGCAGCACCTGGCCGGTGAACTTCACTTCGCCAGACCCCAGCGCCCGACCGCGACCCGGGTTGCCCTTCCAGCCCAGAAAGAATCCGACCAGCTGCCACATGGCATCCAGGCCCAGACAGCCGGGCATGACCGGGTCGCCGGGAAAGTGACAGGCGAAAAACCAGAGCTCAGGGTCGATGTCGAGTTCGGCAATGATCTGGCCTTTACCAAATTCACCGGAGTCGGCGGAGATGTGGGTGATGCGATCCAGCATCAGCATCTCCTTGACGGGCAGTTGGGCGTTGCCGGGACCGAACAGCTCGCCATGGCCGCATTGCACCAACTGTTCTTTGTCCAGTGAACTGAGTCGTTCTGTCATTGAAGTAAGCCTTTATCCATAATCCTGAAGTCAGCGGGGCGCATCAGAATGCTGCTGCGCTCCACTTGATGCCGAGACGATACCCCAAAAGAGGCCCCTGATTCCATAACACTGGCGAAAAAGTGTCATGAATGAAGCCCCTCCGGGTTGGCCTCACTTTGCACTTTTCCGGCGAAACCTTTGGTCCCGGAGGGGGTGCTCTTATTGCCCACTGCCACCACGACAAGCGGGTGAGTCGGGAGCCTGACCCTGCCATTCGTCCGGGGCGTAGGCATGAATGGCGAGCGCATGCACAGGGCCGGCCATCTCTTTTTTCAGCGCTTCATAGACTGTCTGATGACGACGCACCGGGGGCAGACCCTTCAGCATGTCGGCCACCAGCGTTACCTTGAAGTGACTCTCGGAGCCGGGAGGTACATTGTGCATGTGGCTTTCATTGTCGACTTGCAGATAGGTCGGATGCAGGGCATCGGTGAGCTTGTCTTCGATCGATTGCTGTACGGGTCCGGTCATGAGTGATTGATCTCCGCTCAGAGCTTTCGGTCCCGGGCGGCAGACTGCAGCTGCTCCCAGGTCTCAATATAAGTGTCCTGCAGGATTCGTGCATCGAACCCCGCCCGATGTCGGCGCCCGTCATTGGCCGCAAAGAGTGCATCCCGCGTATCGTCCCACAAGGCCAGTTGATCCTCACTGAGAATCCGGGTCAGCGTTTCCAGTTGAAAGGCCTGGCGCATTCCGGCGTAGTAAAAAAGCAGTGCCAGCCAGCCGCTGTCCACACCCCAGCCATCAGAATAGACCACCTGGCCCTCGAGCAGCAGATTGAGCTGTTCGGCCACCTGGCGTGGGGAAAACCCTTTCTCGCTGAGCAGATCTCTGGACAGCCCGTGCAGGGCTTCCGCATCGTCGCTCCAGTGTGTCCAGTCCGGATCCGGGGCGATCAGATGGCTGACCACAGAGCGGTCCGGCATGGCCACGCCCACTTCGATCGGATAACTGCCACGTCCGAAACCGGACGCCTCTATGTCGAGAATGGCGGGTACACGTAAGGCCAAGACGGACTCCCTGAAAGGCTTCTGCGGAGCATTGTAACTGGTCAAACCGTCCTCCAACCAGTATTCTGTGCGCCCAGAGTTTCTCTGGGTTTCCGTTTCCTGCGCGGCACTCACAGGTGGTGAATGAAAAAGGCGTTGCTTGCCGCACTGATACTGAGTCTATTATACCTGCAAGGCCGCTTGTGGTTCGGACACAACAGCCTGTCCGAGATCAGGCAACTGCAGGCCGAGGTATCCGAGTTGCAGTCAGAAATCAGAGTCCAGCGAGAAATCAATGAACAGCTGAGGGCGCAGCTGGATTCTTTGCGCGACAGCGACAACCCGGATGCCATGGAAGAGCAGATTCGGGAGCGCCTGGGCCTGACGCGCGAAGATGAAACCTTCTACCTCTTTATCCGTGAGTAGGTCTCCGATGACGACTTCCGGACAGTCCTTCTGGGCTATCGTCCCGGCCGCCGGTGTCGGGCGGCGGATGGGCCTGGATCAGCCCAAACAGTTTCTGCAGGTGGCCGGCAAATCCATTCTGGCGCACACGCTGCATCGCCTGGCCCGAACCCCCGGGCTGGCCGGCATAGTGCTGGTGACTGCAGATGGCACAACCCATGAAGACATTGAAGCTCTTGCTGTGCCGGTCGCCCCGGTGGCAGGCGGGGCAGAGCGTGCCGACTCGGTACTGGCCGGCCTGCGTCATCTGATGGCTGCTCAGGGCGAAGATACCTGGGTGTTGGTGCATGATGCGGCGCGCCCTGGTGTCAGACCCCGGGATGTCAGCGCACTGATGGCCTGGTGCGTGCAACATGACGAGGGCGCAATTCTTGCCTTGCCGGCGCGTGATACCGTCAAGCAGACCTCGGCTGTGGTCGAGGTGCTGGACACACTGGATCGCGACACCATCTGGCTGGCACAGACGCCGCAATGTTTTCGCGCCGGCCCGTTGGCTTCTGCCTTGCAGGCCGGACAGGACTCCGGTCAAGTGATCACCGACGAAGCCTCCGCCATGCAGGCAGCCGGGCACCGGGTAGGCCTGGTGCGGGGCCACTGGCAGAACAGCAAGCTGACTGAGCCGGAAGATCTGGAACTGATTGAATGGATACTGAATCGTGATGAATGACCTGCGTATAGGCCATGGCTTTGACGTGCACCGGTTTACCGATGAGCAAACGGCAGGCGTGCAGAAACTGGGCGGTGTCGATGTGCCGGTGGAGCGCACGTTGCTGGCTCACTCCGACGGTGATGTGGTGCTGCATGCCATTATGGATGCCGTGCTCGGGGCGCTGGCGCTGGGCGACATCGGCACACATTTTCCGGATACGGATCCGCACTGGTCCGGGGCCGACAGCACCGTACTGCTGCGGCAGGTCTGGCAGCAGGCAAAAGAGCGGGGCTATGGACTGGTGAACCTCGACGTCACTGTGGTCGCACAGACACCGAAACTTCAGCCTTATCGCAGCGCCATGACGGACCACCTTGCCGCAGTTCTCGGAGCGCCAACCGACAGCATCAATGTCAAGGCGACCACCACGGAAAAGCTGGGCTATATTGGTCGCCGCGAAGGAATAGCGACTCATGCGGTGGTGCTGCTGGGCCGCTTACGGTGACCGAGACGATCTTGCCGACGGCCTGGGGAGAACCCCTGGGCTCGGCTCTGCTGCGCAGCACTCCCGAAGATTTTGTAGTGATCGAACACCTGGACCTGCCCCCGCCAGCGGCGCCCGGGCAGCGTGAACACCTGTGGCTCTGCGTCGAGAAGCGAGGCGCCAACACCGGCTGGGTAGCTCGGCAGTTGGCCGAGGCTCTGGGAGTCAGAGCGCGTCACGTCGGCTATGCCGGGCGCAAGGACCGTCATGCCCTGACCCGCCAGTGGTTCAGCGTCTACCTGCCGGGGCGGGCAGATCGAGAGCCCTTGCCGGAATGGCCCGAACATGCCGAGTTTCGCATTATCGACAGTCGCTGGGCCAACCGTAAACTGCGGCGCGGACAGCATCTGGGCAATCGCTTTCTGCTTACCCTGCGTGACTGGACGCCTGACCAGGACCAACTGAGTCGGCGTCTGGCCGATATCTCGAACTTTGGTGTGCCCAACTATTTCGGTCCGCAGCGGTTTGGCCATGAGTTCCGGCCTGAGCCGAAACCGATTGTCTGGTCTGCCGAGCGCGAGGCCAGGGGGTTCCAGATTTCAGCCATGCGCAGCCATCTGTTCAATCTGCAACTGGCCGCCCGGGTACACAGCGGCGACTGGCGGTCGGTCAGAACCGGAGAATGGCTGGCCTGGCGCGGGTCGGCGGCCGGTTTCCTGCTGCAGGAACCTGAAGCCCGGATTGATGCCCTGTTTGCCGCCGGAGAGCTCAGCCCAACGGCATGGCTGCCGGGCCTGGTGCGCGATGAGCGCCTCGGGCCAGCTGCAACGGAGCGGGAGATGCTGGCCGACTGGTCGGTGTGGATAGACCAACTGTGTGAACGCCGCGTAGAATGTGCACGCAGACCCACCGTGCTGGTGCCTGAAAATCTTGCGGCGCAACCCACGCCTGACGGGACTGGCTGGCAGCTGGCGTTTGATTTGCCACCAGGTGGCTTCGCCACGACTATTGTGCAGGCTCTTTGCGAGACGCGTCTGACCGATCAACCGGAAGAAGTACAGGACTGACGAGGCATGACCACACCTGACGCAACACCCATTTCGAGGCTGCAGGGCATTGGTATGACCTCGGAGCGCACTCGCCGGCGCATGGTCGAGCGACTGCGCGAGCGCGGCATTACCGATGAGCCGGTGCTGGATGTGTTGTTTCGCGTGCCGCGACACTGGTTTGTGGACGAAGCCCTGGCGCATCGCACCTATGACGATGTGTCCCTGCCGATCGGGTACGGCCAGACCCTGTCCAACAGCTATACTGTGGCGCGCATGACCAGTCTGCTGCGCGAGAGCCTGCTTGATGACGCCGCTCTGGCGCAGGTGCGCCGGCCAGTTCGTCTCGGGCAGGTGCTGGAAATCGGCACCGGCTCAGGGTATCAGACCAGCGTGCTGGCCCATCTGGTGCGGTCGCTGCATACAGTGGAGCGTATTCGATCCCTGCAGCAGAAAGCTCGGCGACGCTGTCGCGAGCAACGCCTGGACAACATCCGGTTTCACCTTTCTGATGGCCACTGGGGCCTGCCCGAGCAGGCACCTTTTCAGGGTATTCTGTGTACTGCTGCTCCGGAGACCGTGCCACAGGCGCTGCTGGACCAATTGTCGCCAGACGGCGGAACACTGATCATTCCCGTTGGGCCGGGGGCTGACCAACGGCTGCTGCGCGTGCAGCGTTTTGGGGATGAGTGGCAGCAGGAGGATATTGAGCCAGTCTACTTTGTACCGCTGGTCGCAGGACAAGACAAGGCTGCCGGGAGAAAGCCATGACCGAACTGAAACAACTGTGGTCGGGCTGGTTCGCTCGCGGTCTGCTGATGGGCATTGCGGATATGGTGCCGGGTATTTCCGGCGGTACCATTGCCTTGATAACCGGTATCTATGCGCGCCTGATCGAGGCGCTGGCGTCCTTTCGCTTCAAGCTGCTGGGTCAGTTGGCCCGCGGTCAGCTCAGGTCAGTCTGGCAGCAGATTGACGGCACTTTTCTGCTGGTCCTGCTGACCGGCATCCTGACGTCTATCCTGTTGATGAGCCACCTGGTGGGCTGGTTGCTCAGTGAGCAGCCGGTTGTGCTGTGGAGTTTCTTTCTCGGTGTTCTGTTGCTGGCGCTGCGGGATATTGTCCGCCGTGTCAGTTGGGGCTGGGTGGAGGGCCTGGTGGCTCTGGGGGGCGCATTGATGGCGCTGATTACGGTAGTGGCCGGCGGAGTAACGTTGGAGGTCACGCTGGCCTGGCTGTTTCTGGGTGGCATGCTGGCCATAACGGCAATGATCCTGCCCGGTATATCCGGCAGCCTGATATTGTTGCTGCTGGGTATGTATGCCCCGGCAGTAGAAGCGGTGCGGACACTGGACTGGCCGCTGCTGTTGGCGTTTGCTACCGGCTGCGCGTCTGGCATATTGGTGTTTTCGCGTCTGTTACACTGGCTGATGCGAGAATACGGTAATCTTGCTCTGGCTGGCATGTGCGGTATTGTGGCCGGGGCGATGCCCAGGCTTTGGCCGTGGCAACTGGAATCGGGCAGGGCGCAATTGCAGGTGCGATTGCCCGAAGGTGCGTCAGAATTGTGGTTGGGTATACTGGTGCTGCTGGCGGGGATGCTGGTCTATGGCGGGCTGACCTGGTGGCGCCATCGACTGGCTGTCGGTGCTGCTGACAGAGCACTATGACCGAATGGCTTTTTTAGATTCTTTGGTTCTATCGGTGAAATTTCTTAACAGATCCGATTACAAACAATAACAATTTTGCGGAGACACAGGTCGTCCAGATGAGCGCTAAGCAGTCAAAGTATTGGCTTTCTGCGGCCAGCCGTTGGTCGAAGCGCCTGTTGCAGTTTTCAGGCGTATTGTTGCTTTCGGCCTGCGCCAACAATCCCGACTGGATAGCGCTGGAAAATCTTCCCGCCAATGGCGGCGCCACGGACCGGGAACGGCAGGCCAGCGTGCCATCCCGGCCCTCTTCTTCAACCTCACCAGGCACCAGTCAATCGGCGGGAACACCACCGCCACCGCGTCAGGAAGAGAATCTTCCGGATCGTTATCGTGTTCAGCGCGGTGACACGCTGTATTCCATATCTTTCCGCTACGCGCGTGATTTCAGGGAGGTCGCAGAGGCCAACAATATACCCGAGCCCTACACCATTGTGCCGGGCCAGGAGCTGGATATGCGGGCCACCGCCACCTCACGGGATACACCTTCTTCATCAGCGTCCAGTAGCTCCTCAGGGTCGCAGCCGGCACCCAGCCGACCTTCCGAGGCCAGTGAAGATCGTCAAATTGCCGCCGCCCCCATCACACCTCCTCCGGCGGATCCCAATGCTGTTGCCAATTGGATATGGCCCGTGGAAGGGAATATAGTTCGAGCGTTCTCTGACGGAGCGTCTGGATCAAAAGGTATTGATATCGATGCCCCCTTGGGTGAGTCTGTTCGTGCGGCTGCCGATGGTAAAGTCGTCTACGCAGGTGATGGGTTGCGCGGTTACGGCAACCTCATCATCCTGGAACATCCGGGCAGAATGTTGAGTGCCTATGCGCACACCCGGACGATCAACGTGGACGAGCAACAGGAGGTCAGTCAGGGCGAGGTGATCGCCGAAGTAGGAAACCGGGGGGATACACCTCTGCTCCACTTCGAGATCCGCCAGGAAGGCAAGCCCGTTGACCCGGTAGGGTTCCTACCCCGACGCTGAACCAACGCCGCCGTACATCAGGGAATACTGAATCCGCTTCAGGCTCGACCGTCTTCGGGCCGACCCGGGTCAGTGAGAAGCAGTCCGAGACGGGGAGGTTTGGATATGGTAATGGCACGGCAAAGCAATGCGCAGGAAAGTCCACGGCATTCACTGCGGCCCGCAGTGAAAGGCGAGCCCACTGAAGACCTCGAAAGTGGAGAGGTCATGCTTGATCTCGCTGCCGAGTCGTCATCGCAGGCAATGGGGCGGCCTGAAGCCGAAACCGAAGAGGTGTCGGCGGATTACCAGAAAACGCTGGATGCCACTCAACTTTATCTGAATGAAATCGGCTTTTCACCGTTGCTGACTGCAGAAGAAGAAGTCTACTTTGCGCGCCTGGTGCAAAAAGGCGAGGAATCCGGTCGCAAGCGGATGATCGAGAGCAATCTGCGACTGGTGGTCAAGATTGCACGCCGCTATATCAACCGGGGCCTGCCACTGCTTGACCTGATCGAAGAAGGCAATCTGGGCCTGATCAGAGCGGTAGAGAAGTTTGATCCGGAGCGGGGCTTCCGCTTTTCTACCTATGCGACCTGGTGGATACGGCAGACCATCGAACGCGCCATCATGAACAGCACCCGGACCATCCGCCTGCCGATTCATGTAGTGAAAGAGCTCAACGTCTATTTGCGCGCGGCTCGCGAACTTAGCCAGAAGCTGGATCATGAGCCCTCTGCGGAAGAAATCGCAGAGCTGCTGGACAAGCCGCTGGAAGAAGTACAGAGAATGCAGGGGCTCAATGAGCGGGTTACTTCGGTAGACACACCGCTGGGTCCCAATTCAGAGCGCACTGTACTGGAAACCATTGCCGATGAGCATGATCGTGCGGACCCTGAAGCCAGTCTGCAGGACACCGACTTGAAAGCCAGCATAGACGAATGGCTGAACGACCTGTCGGAAAAGCAGCGTGAAGTCGTTATCCGTCGCTTCGGTTTGCGTGGATATGAAACCAATACTCTGGAAGAGGTCGGGCACGAAATCGGCCTGACCCGCGAGCGGGTTCGCCAGATTCAGGTCGAAGCGCTCAGACGACTGCGCGATATCATGGAAAAACAGGGGCTCTCTGCAACGTCTGTGTTCAGTGATTGACCGTATCTCACCCTGGCGGAGTGCGGGTGACCATCGGATTCCCCTGAGTGCAGCGGTTATCCGAAAAGGTGCCGTCAATGGCACTGTAGCAGTGGCATCCGAGCGCTAAACTGAACGTACATACAGACAGTATGTCTGAAGAGGAGGGCGTGAGATGATAGCTTTATTGGCTATAGGTTTGGTGGCAGCCGGGTTGTTGGCTTGGGTGGCCATGGGCAGAGACCAGGCTCCTGATCACCGGGTTGTGCCGGTTCGGGTTGACGAGCAACGGCCTCGTCGTAGACGTTGATTTTGTCTTTAAGTATGCGCCGGTGAGTATTCTCTCACCGGCTTTCCAGTCTCTCTGAAGGTGCGAAGGACTCACGCCCTGAGAGGGGCCTGACATCTGTACTATTTTTCCAGATATTGCCGCTTGTTCGGCACATCCTTCCAGTCGTCAGCATCCGGTGACGGATCCTTTTTCTCTGTAATATTGGGCCAGATTTCTGCCAGTTCGGCATTCAGCTCAATATAGTCCTGCTGGTCTTCGGGTACTTCATCTTCAGACAGGATGGCTTCTGCAGGGCACTCGGGCTCACACAGAGCACAGTCGATACACTCGTCAGGGTGAATGACCAGGAAATTCGGCCCTTCATAGAAGCAGTCAACCGGACATACTTCCACGCAGTCTGTGTACTTGCACTTGATGCAGTTGTCCAGAACGACAAACGCCATTGAACTTTCTCCTGAATATGATGCCGGGATGCTGGCGGTATTCTATTGGCCGGTGACCCGCCGGACAAGCCAATAAGGCCCTGATAGCGAAATCTGACCATAATTTTTGGCTATTAGCTTACAATCTGCCCACGTCGGGGCGCTCAGATCTTCTGTTGCCATTCATACAGCCATTCGAGCGCCTGTCTGGGCGTCATGTCATTCAACTCCAGTGCCTTGAGGGCGTCCAGCGCCGGGCTTTGACCCTGCACAAACAGGTCGCCTTGCGCCGGCATGTCAGTCTGTCTGGCATTGCTGTTGGCTGACGGGGTGGTACGGCTGTGCCTCACCGATTGATCCTCCAGGGCCTGCAGCTTTTGCTGCGCCTCCCGCAGGACTGTTGTCGGGACTCCGGCGAGCTTGGCAACCTGAATGCCATAACTCTGGCTGGCCGGGCCTTCCAACACCTGATGCAGGAACACGATATGGTCTTCATGCTCGGTAGCGTTCAGATGCAGATTGCCCACCCCGTCTTCCCGGTCTGCAAGGGCTGTGAGTTCGAAATAGTGCGTGGCAAACAGGCACAGTGCTCTGTTGGCGCGGGCAATATGCTCGGCAGCCGCCCAGGCGATAGACAGGCCGTCAAAGGTGGAGGTGCCCCGTCCGACCTCATCCATCAATACCAGACTGCGGGCCGTGGCATTGTTGAGGATATTGGCCGTTTCGGTCATTTCCACCATGAAGGTCGAGCGCCCGCCGGCGATATCGTCGCTGCTGCCCATGCGCGTGAAAATGCGGTCCAGATCGCCCACCACGGCCTTGTCTGCCGGCACATAGCTGCCGATGTGCGCCAGTATGGCAATCAACGCATTCTGGCGCATATAGGTGGATTTGCCGCCCATATTCGGCCCAGTGACCACCCACATGGGGCTGTCTGCATCGACTCTGAGATCGTTGGGAACGAAGGGATGATTGCTGACCGCCTCTACCACCGGGTGGCGGCCGGCGCGAATGTCCAGGGTTGGCTCTGAGACCAGCTCGGGTCTGGCCCAGTCGAGGCGATCGGCCTGTCGGGTCAGGCAGCAGAGCACATCCGTTTCTGCCAGCGCCGCAGCCGTCTGCTGCAGCTCGCTGAGCCGGTCCAGCAACTGGTCCAGCAATTCTTCATACAGCCGCTTTTCCAGCGTCAGGGCGCGGCTTTTGCTGCTCAGTACCCGGTCTTCATGTTCCTTCAGCTCGTCGATGATGTAGCGCTCAGCATTCTTCAGCGTCTGCCGGCGGATGTAGTGGGCCGGTACGCCGTCTGCCTGCGCCTTGCTGACTTCAATGTAGAAACCATGGACCCGATTGTAGCCCACCTTGAGCGTCGACAGGCCCGTTTGTTCGCGCTCCCGGACTTCCACCTGAGCGAGCAGATCGCCCGCCCCCTGGCTCAGGGCTCGCAGCTCATCCAGCTCGGCATTGTAGCCCTCGCGGATGACGCCGCCGTCGCGAATCACCACCGGCGGGTTGTCTTCCAGCGCCGTGTCGAGCAGGGATTTCAGGTCGGGAAATGGCTGCATCTGCTCGTGCAACTGTCCGGCCAGTGTATTGTCCAGGGCAGCCAGCAGAGTGCGGATTTCGGGTATCTGCTCCAGCGTCTGGTGCAGCCGGGTCAGGTCCCGAGGGCGCGCCGAGCGCAGCGAAATGCGGCTGAGGATACGCTCGATGTCACCGACCGGTGTCAACAGGTCAGCCAGTTCGTCGGCCGTCATGCTGGCCTGCAGGCCTTCATTGAAATCCAGCCGTTGATTCAGCACCTGCTGATCCCGCAGGGGCCGGTTCAGCCAGCGCCTCAGCAGGCGCTTGCCCATAGGCGTGCGGCTGTCGTTGAGCACCGCATTGAGCGTAAAGTCCTCACCGCCGTGCAGATTGATGTCGAGCTCCAGATTGCGGCGCGAGGCGGCATCCAGCACGATGGCATCGTCGGGCAGCTCCGTGGTGATGCGCTGCAGGTGGCGGAGGTCGGAGCGCTGGGTGTTGCGGGCATATTCCAGCAGTGCACCGGCCGCATTGATGGCGCTGGGCATGTCGTCGATGCCGAAACCTTTCAGGTCTCGAGTACCGAAATGCTCCAGCAAAAGACGGTGGCAGGTATCGTGATCGAAATGCCAGGGGGGCAACTGGCGCACCGGTCCCAGCTCGTTGATATCTTCCGACCAGGTCGCCTGCTCGTTGACCAGAATCTCCGCCGGGCGCAGCCGCTGCAGTTCCGATAACAGCGCCGCCTGGCCTTCCGGCTCGACAACGCCGAAGTGGCCGGTGCTCAGTTCCAGCCAGGCCACGCCGAGCGTCGCTCCGTCACAGAGGGCGACCAGCAAGTTTTCCCGGCCTTCGTTCAGGAAGGCTTCGTCAGTCAGGGTGCCGGGCGTGATGACGCGCACCACCTCGCGATCTACTGGCCCCTTGCTGGTAGCCGGATCGCTCACCTGCTCGCAGATGGCCAGGGAGTGTCCCATGCGCACCAGGCGGGCAATGTAACTTTCACAGGCATGATACGGAATGCCGGCCATCGGAATCGGCTTGCCTCCGCTCTGACCACGCGCGGTCAGCGTGATATCGAGCAGCCGCGAGGCCTCCCGGGCATCGTCATAGAACAGTTCGTAGAAATCGCCCATGCGATAGAACAGCATGTCATGCGGATGCTGGGCTTTTATGCGCAGGTATTGCTGCATCATGGGCGTATGTTCTTTGGTTGTCATGCCGTTGTCCGTTATCCTGTGCAGGCGGCCGTATGGTAGCAGAGGGAAGAGATGAATAAAGCGTTTGATGACAGGGCGCTGCTGGCCAGGGCCGAGCAACTCGCGGAGCAATTGCAGGCTCGCCGCCTGTCACTCGGTACGGCGGAGTCCTGCACGGGTGGCTGGATCGGCAAGGTGTGTACCGAGTTGCCGGGAAGTTCACGCTGGTTTCTCGGTGGCATCCTGTCCTACAGCAATGCGGCCAAGGTTCGCCTGTTGCTGGTGCCTGAAATGACGCTGGTGGAGCAGGGCGCGGTCAGTCAGATGGTGGCCGAGGCCATGGCCCAGGGCGCGCTGGAAGCGCTGGGTAGCCAGGTGGCGGTTGCAGTGACCGGCATTGCAGGGCCGGAAGGCGGGTCCGCGGACAAGCCGGTGGGGACAGTCTGGCTGGCGTGGGCAGACCACCAGAGGGTAGCCAGTGAACGATTTGTGTTCGCGGGTGACCGGGATCAGATCAGACGTCAGGCGGTGGCAAAGTCACTGGATGGCCTGATGACATTTATCGACTGAAAATTATTCCTCCGTAGCATTGGCACAGGTGGATCACCTGTGGCATGATACTGGTTATGTATACAGCACTTTGTGGGTGAAACATGTCAGAGAACCGCAGCACGGAAAATCGCAGCAAAGCATTGGAAGCAGCCCTGGGGCAGATCGAGCGCCAGTTTGGCAAGGGCTCGGTCATGCGTCTGGGCGATCAGGGGCGGGTCAGAATTCCGGCCATTTCAACCGGCTCTCTGGGCCTGGATATCGCGCTTGGCATCGGTGGTCTGCCGAAAGGTCGGGTGGTTGAGATCTATGGCCCGGAGTCCTCGGGCAAGACAACATTGACCCTGCAAGTTATCGCCGAGGCGCAGAAAAGTGGCGGTACATGTGCCTTTATCGATGCCGAGCATGCGCTGGATCCTTCCTATGCAGAGAAGCTGGGCGTCAATGTGGATGATCTGCTGGTGTCGCAGCCGGACACGGGTGAGCAGGCCCTCGAGATCGCCGATATGCTGGTGCGTTCCAACGCCGTGGATGTGGTGGTCGTCGACTCTGTGGCGGCGCTGACCCCCAGAGCGGAAATCGAAGGGGACATGGGTGATCAGCACGTCGGCTTGCAGGCACGTCTGATGTCTCAGGCCCTGCGAAAGATTACCGGCAACATCAAGAATGCCAATTGCCTGGTGGTCTTTATCAACCAGATTCGCATGAAGATCGGGGTCATGTTCGGTTCGCCCGAAACCACCACCGGTGGTAACGCCCTCAAGTTCTATTCTTCGGTACGCCTGGATATCCGCCGTATCGGTACCGTCAAGGAAGGGGACGAGGTGGTCGGCAGCGAAACCCGGGTCAAGGTGGTCAAGAACAAGGTGGCCCCGCCGTTCAAGCAGGCCGAGTTTCAGATTCTCTATAATCGGGGCATCTATCACATGGGCGAAGTCATCGACTTGGGTGTCAAGCTGGGTCTGATTGACAAGGCCGGAGCCTGGTACAGCTATCAGGGCGACAAGATTGGTCAGGGCAAGGCGAATGCGGCGCGCTTTCTGGAAGAGAACCAGGCCGTGGCGGACGAGATCGAAGTACAGATTCGCAAGCATTATCTGGGTGATATCGAAGCCGCGAAATCTGAGGCCGCGACCGAGACTGTCGAGGACAGTTAAGCCGCCATGGCTGAGCCGGATTTTGATCCAAAAGAAGCAGGTCCAGACGGCAAGACAGGGCAGCAGAAATCTCCCCGCCACGCCGCCATGGATCTGCTGGCGCGCCGCGAATATAGTCAGCGCGAGCTGATGGAGCGTCTGCACCGCAAATATCCCGATCTGGCTGCGGAGGAACTCGGCACTGTTGTCGAAACGCTAGCGGATCAGGGCCTGCAGAGCGACCAGCGGTTCGCCGAGTCTTACGTGCGCCTGCGCGTAAGTCGCGGTCAGGGCCCAGCGAAGATCGCCTGGGAACTGCAGCAGCGGGGCATTTCCGATGACGCTGCAGGCAGTCTGCTGGCTCAGTGGGACTGGCAGCAGCAGGCCGCACAGGTGCTGGAGCGCAAGTTCGGGCACACGTCACCGAACGATCTGCCGGAAAAGGCCCGCATGAGCCGATTTCTCCAGCAGCGCGGTTTCCACTGGCAACATCTGGAAGATGCGCTGGACTGAGCCTGTTGCCAGTCTCTCCCATTGCCGATAATTCGGCCCCATTGTACCATTGCGGGCACTTTTTCCGCAGATACGGTGTGTGTAGATGAAAACCGCTGAGATTCGCCAACGGTTTCTGGATTTTTTTGCCCGCAACGGGCATGAAGTGGTGCCGAGTTCCAGCCTGGTTCCGCACAATGATCCGACCCTATTGTTCACCAACGCAGGCATGAACCAGTTCAAGGAAGTGTTTCTTGGCCAGGACAAGCGCAACTATCAGCGCGCCACAACATCTCAGCGTTGTGTGCGGGCCGGTGGCAAGCACAATGATCTGGAGAATGTCGGCTATACCGCACGCCACCATACCTTTTTCGAAATGTTGGGCAACTTCAGTTTCGGTGACTATTTCAAGCAGGGAGCCATTCGGTTCGCCTGGACCTTCCTGACTGAGGAGTTGGGTCTGCCGGCGGACAAATTGCTGGTTACCGTGTATGACGAGGATGACGATGCCTTTGATCTCTGGCATCGCGACATAGGCTTGCCGGAAGATCGCATTATCCGTATTGGTGACAACAAGGGTGAGCGCTACGCCTCTGACAACTTCTGGCAGATGGGCGATACCGGGCCCTGTGGTCCCTGCACCGAGGTCTTTTATGATCATGGTGCAGATATCTGGGGCGGCCCTCCCGGGTCTGCCGAAGAAGACGGTGACCGGTTTATCGAAATCTGGAACGTCGTCTTCATGCAGTACAATCGTCAGGCCGACGGCACCATGGACCCGTTGCCGGCACCCAGCGTCGATACGGGCATGGGGCTGGAACGACTGGCGGCCATCCTGCAGGGTGTGCACGCCAACTATGAAATCGACCTGTTCGTGAATCTGATGCAGGCGGTTGCCAAGGTGACTGGCTCTGTTGACCAGGACAATCCGTCACTGCGGGTGGTCGCTGACCATATCCGCAGCTGCGCCTTTCTGATTACCGATGGCGTTATGCCGTCCAATGAAGGGCGCGGCTACGTGCTGCGGCGGATCATTCGACGCGCGGTGCGCCACGGCAACAAGCTGGGGGCGACTGAGCCCTTTTTCCATCGACTGGTCGCTCCTCTTGCTGATGAAATGGCCGCTGCCTACCCCGAGCTGGAATCCGCGCGGCCTCAGGTCGAGCGGGTGCTGCTGCAGGAAGAGGAACAGTTCGCACGTACGCTGGATCATGGCATGAAGTTGCTTGAGGAGGCCATCGCCGGCCTGCAGGGCAAGGTGATTCCCGGCGAGACTATTTTTACCCTCTATGACACCTACGGTTTCCCGGTCGATCTTACCGGTGACATTGCCCGGGAAAGAGAACTGGAACTGGACCTTGAGGGGTTCGAAAAGGCCATGGAACAGCAGCGAGCTCAAGGTCGTCAAGCCAGCAAGTTCGATGTCGACCTGTCCGGACTGGCCGACCTGGATGCAGAAACTCGTTTTGCCGGTTATGAATTGCTGTCCGTTTCCGGGCAGGTAGAAAAGCTGCTGCTGGACGGGCAGCCGGTCGACGTACTGAAGCCGGGTCAGCAGGGGGTGGTGGTACTGGATGAAACCGCCTTCTATGCCGAGTCTGGTGGTCAGGTGGGAGACACTGGGCAGATCCGCACTGACACCGCTGTTTTCGAGGTCGAAGATTGCCAGAAGCAGGGCAAGGCGCACCTGCATATAGGTCGCCTGACCCATGGTGAGCTGCGCGCAGGTGATCAGGTGGGCACCTTTGTGGACAGCCAGAAGCGCCATCTGACCGCGCTGCACCACAGTGCCACGCACCTGTTGCATGCCGCATTGCGCGAGGTGCTGGGTGACCATGTACAACAGAAGGGCTCGCTGGTGACCGACGAGCGGCTGCGTTTTGACTTCGCGCATTTCTCGGCAGTAACCCAGACCGAGTTGCGCGACATCGAACAACGGGTCAATCAGCAGATCCTGGCCAATACCCCGGTGCAAACCGAGATCATGCCCATTGATGAGGCTCAGGCGCGCGGCGCGGTGGCGCTCTTTGGCGAAAAGTATGATGAAGAGGTTCGGGTGTTGACCATGGGCACCGATGATTTTTCCATGGAGCTGTGCGGCGGCACCCATGTGCAGCGTACCGGTGATATGGGGTTGCTGAAAGTGGTCAGCGAGCAGGGTATTTCGGCGGGCGTGCGGCGTATAGAAGCCGTGGTCGGTCCGCGGGCATTGCAGTTGATCAATCGCATCAGTGATCAACTGGGACAGGTGGGCGAACTGGTGAAGGCCAGGCCCGAGCAGTTGACGGAAAAGACAGAAGCTCTGGTGCGTCGACAGCGCGAGCTGGAAAAGGAACTGGAGCGCCTGCAGAGCAAGCTGGCGGCGCAGGCCGGTGGTGACCTGGTGAGCCAGGCTGAGCAACTGGGTGCTGTGCGCCTGGTGGCAGCCCGGGTTGAAGTGGCCGATGCACGGGCCATGCGGGAACTGGTCGACCAGCTCAAGAACAAACTGGGCTCTGGCCTTGTGCTGGTGGTGGCCGAACTGGATGGCAAAGTACAGTTGGCGGCTGGCGTCACGCGTGATCTGACTGATCAGTTTCGTGCCGGCGACCTGGTCAATGCGGCGGCGGCTGTGGTAGGTGGCAAGGGCGGCGGCAAGCCCGATCTCGCCATGGCCGGCGGTAAAGATGTAGACAAGATTGATGATGCGTTGGCAGCAGCCCGCACCTGGGTATCCGACAAGGCGGCCTGAACAGCCGAAACAGTATAGGGAAACGTATCGATGGCACTTTACGTGCAGAAGTATGGTGGCACTTCGGTCGGCAGTATCGAACGAATAGAAGCTGTGGCCGATCGGGTCAAGAAGACCCGTGACAGTGGTCATGATGTTGTGGTCGTGGTGTCTGCCATGTCGGGCGAGACCAATCGCCTGGTGGGCCTGGCGCAGCAGATCAGTCCGGAGCCTACACCCAGAGAGATGGATACACTGCTGGCCACAGGAGAGCAGGTCACTATTGCGCTGCTCAGTATGGCGCTGCACCGGCGTGATTGCCCGGCGCGGTCCTTTACCGGCTGGCAAGCCGGCATCAAGACCGACAGCGCCCATACCAAGGCACGAATCCAGCAGATCGATGTCGGGAGCATGCAACAGGAACTGGCAGCCGGCCGCGTGGTCGTGGTAGCGGGATTCCAGGGTGTGGACGATGCCGACAACATTACCACTCTGGGTCGTGGTGGCTCCGACACCACTGGCGTAGCTCTGGCGGCTGCTCTCAAGGCAGACGAGTGCCAGATCTATACTGATGTTGATGGTGTCTACACCACGGATCCACGGGTGGTACCCGAGGCGCGGCGGATGGCTCAGGTGACGTTTGAAGAAATGCTGGAAATGGCCAGCCTGGGTTCCAAGGTGCTGCAGATTCGCGCCGTGGAGTTTGCCGGAAAATACAATGTCCCCCTGCGCGTGCTGTCCAGCTTTGTCGACGGGCCGGGCACCCTGATTACACTTGAAGGTGATGAAACAATGGAAAAACCTGTGATTTCCGGTATCGCGTTCAATCGCGATGAGAGCAAGCTGAGCATCATGGGTGTGCCGGATCTGCCGGGTGTCGCCTCCAGGATACTGGGCCCGGTCAGTGCGGCCAACGTCGAAGTCGACATGATCGTGCAGAATATCTCGGAGGAGGGCAATACCGACTTCACCTTCACTGTGCACCGAAGTGACTTCCGGCGTACCCAGACTATACTGGAAGGGATCACGGAGGACTTGGGCGCGCGTGAAGTTCTGGGCGATGACCGGATAGCGAAAGTCTCCATTGTCGGGGTGGGCATGCGTTCACATGCGGGAGTGGCTTCCAGAATGTTTGACGCCCTGGCTGCAGAGTCGATCAATATTCAGTTGATCTCCACGTCAGAGATTAAGATCTCCGTAGTCATCGAAGAGAAATACCTCGAATTGGCTGTGCGGGCACTCCATTCAGCCTTTGGTCTGGATGCGGTAGAAGAAACCGCATAAACGCGCTATTCTTGCGCTTGCGCGATCCAAAAGCGAGTCTGTTGTAGGCGCTGTCGGCACGTTGGCGGTTGTGACGCTCAGGCTCCAGGAATGAGTCCGATAACAGGAGATTGGAAACCATGTTGATATTGACCCGTCGCGTGGGTGAAACGTTGATGATTGGGGATGAAGTGACGGTCACGGTGCTGGGTGTCAAGGGCAACCAGGTCCGTATCGGCGTGAATGCACCCAAGGATGTAGCGGTACACCGGGAAGAAATCTATCTGCGCATTCAGCGTGAGTTGGATGGCCCGGAAGAGGATCAGGAAGAACGCTAATCGTGTTTGACTGGCGTGGCGCCATACAGGGAGTCCGGATGAGCATTGTCAGGAACTCCCTAGCCCTTTCATTTTATTGAACTTTCCCTTTAATTTTTGAATCGGCATGGTATCATGCGCCGCGTGTTTCGGAGAGGTGGCCGAGTGGCTGAAGGCGCGCCCCTGCTAAGGGCGTATGGGAGAAATCTCATC